>DATMOE010000117.1:0-5168 GCA_035568435.1 Herbaspirillum sp.
TCATAGATCGTGGTTTAAGCATCCTGCTTGAAAACGAAGTGCTGCGGCAGATCGGCGACCCTTCGCCGCCACGCATCTGCGCCAGATTGACGCCCGACCCCGAGTCCTATTTGCAACATCAGAGCAGCGTCAACCGTGCGGCAGTCAGCGAAAACGGCTACCTGCGTCAGGTTGCACGGGGCGGCGTGTCTTTGAAATCGATTCATGCCGACGACGACATATTGGCGTTGTCGGATGAGCCTGTTGCGGCCTAAAAGCTTGTTGCCTTAATTCTTGCGCAAACCATCCAGCATTAGCCCGACGTTATAACGCATCAAATGCAGGTAATCGGGCGCCGCGCCTTGCGGCCCCGATAGCGCATCCGCATACAATTTTCCGCCCGCCGCGACGCCGGCGTCGCGGCTGATCTGCTCCAGCAATCTCGGGCTGGTCATGTTTTCGATAAACACCGCCTTGATGCGTTCTTTTTTCATCTGGCGGATCATCGCCGCCACTTCCTTGGCGCTCGGTTCGCTATCGGTCGACATGCCTTGCGGTGCGATGAAATCGATCTTGTAATGCGCGCCGAAATAATGGAAGGCGTCATGCGATGTGATGATCTTGCGCTTGGCCGCCGGGATCGTCGCGATCTGTGCAGTCACCCAATTGTCGAGTTGTTTCAACGCGGCGATATAAGCATCGCCGTTCTTTTTGTAGATGGCGGCGCCGGCCGGGTCCAGCTTGCTCAGCGCGGTCACGATATTGCCCGTGTAGATGATGACGTTGAGCGGATTTTGCCAAGCATGCGGATCGATCTGCTCGACCCCTGGCTTATCTTCATCGGCCATTTCGCGCGCCTTGACACCTGCCGATGCCACCACGATATCGCCCTTGTAATTAGCCGAATGCGCCAGACGATCCAGCCAACCTTCGAAACCCAAGCCATTGACCACGACCAATCTGGCGTGCGCCACTTTCTTGATGTCATCCGGCGTCGGCTGGTACACATGCGCATCCTGATCGGGACCGACCACCGTACTGACGGCGATGCGTTCGCCGCCGATCTGGGCGACGATATCGCCCAGAATGCTGAAACTGGCCACCACCGGCAATTTTTCCGCCGCGCTTGCGGCTGCGGAAAACATCAGGCTCGCGACCAAACCGGCTGACATTAACAACCCTCTTAATGTAAACATGTGGATTTCCTTCAAAAATGAAGTGATTTAAGGCAACGCTGCTTAAGCGCGCAAATGCGGACGCCGCAGCGTACGCGGCAACCAGCCCCGTGGCGCGATCAATAACGACAATAAATAAAATGCGCCGGCGCAAACAATAATCGTCGGCCCGGACGGCACCGATGCGTAATACGACAACATCAGCCCCGCATAACCGGCAGCGGCGGCCTGCACCATGCTGTTGACCAACTGCGCCGGCAAGGTGTCGTGCCAGAGTCTGGCCGAGACCGCCGGCAACATCATCAGACCGACCGCCATGAGCGTGCCGAGGGTCTGGAACGACGCCACCAGATTGAGCACCACCAGCATCAGGAACATCTGCTGATAAACGCTACCGCTGCCACGACTGCCGCTGGCGGCCAGAAAAGAGGGATCAAAACTTTCCAGCAAGAAGCCACGATACAAGCCGGCCAGCGTCAATACGCTGAGGGTCGATACGCCCGCAACCAGCAGCAAACCGCCGGTATCGACGCCCAGCACATTGCCGAACAAGATATGCAGCAAATCGATTTGCGTGCCGTATTTTGAAATCAGAATAACGCCCAGCGCCAGCGCCACCAGATACGTTGCCGCCAGACTGGCATCTTCTTTCAGATCGGTATAACGGCTGACAAAACCGGCCGCACCGACCACGATCACGCCGGCCAGAAAACCGCCGATACTGAGCGCCGGCAGCGACAAGCCGAACAGGATGAACCCCACCGCGACGCCCGGCAGCACCGCGTGGCTCAGCGCGTCGCCGAACAGACTCATGCGGCGCAGCGTCAGCAATACGCCCAACGGCGCGCTGCTCAATGCCAGCGCCAGCGTGCCGATCAATGCGCGCCGCATGAAAGCGAATTCCTGGAAGGGCGCAATGGCGAATTGAACTATCCCGCTATCGACGATACTCATGCCGCGACCTCGCAGACCGGCGCATGATCGTCCTGTGCTTCGGCCATCGCCTTGGCGCGCTGCAGATTGGCGGTAGTGAGAACCGACTCGGTGGCGCCCCATGCCACCACATTGCGCGCCAGCAGCAACGCCTGCGGAAACTGCGCGCGCACCTGATCGTAATCATGCAAGACGGTGATCACGGTGCGCCCTTGCGCATGCCACGATTGCATGATGGCCAGCAGATCGGTGGTGGTTCTGGCATCGATGGCATTGAACGGCTCATCGAGCAAAATCAGTTCGGCATCCTGCAACAAAATGCGCGCAAACAATACCCGTTGAAATTGTCCGGCGGACAAGCTGCCGACCGGACGCTGCTCGAAGCCTTCCAGACCGACCGCCGTCAACGCCGCATAAGCGCGCTGATGCATCGCCGGATCGACCCGGCCGAACAAACCCATGCGCTGCCAATAACCGAGCAGGACGCAATCGAATACCGAGATCGGGAAACTGCGTTCGATCTCGGCCTGCTGCGGCAGATAGGCGATCCGCTTGCGCTGCGGCGCCACGACGACGCGGCCGCTATTGATGCGGATCAACCCGAGAATGCTTTTGAGCAGCGTACTTTTACCGGCGCCATTAGGACCGATCACCGCGGTCAGCGACGCTTGCTCGAAATGGCCGCTGACATGATGCAGGGCCGGATGGCGCTGATAAGTGACGGTCAGGTTTTCCAGCGCAATGGCAACATTGGCGGCCACAGTTGGCGATGTGCCGTGGGTATGCGCGTGCGCGTGGTCGTTTTTGTGTGCGCCGCTCAAGAGAATGCCCCTGTCAACGCCCACCATACGCCCAGCCACAGCAAGGCACAGACCGGCAGCACCATCGCTATGCGCAGCCAGCCAGGGCACCCCAGCACGCTGCTGTTAAGAAAGAAATTTTTGATCATCGCACCACCCGCCCCTGCTTGATTTGACTTGATTTATTGCAACAGGGTTGCAGGCTGAGATTATAATGCAACCGCCTGAAAAATCGCAGTACATTCGCTCACCACAAGGAGATCTCATGAAATGCAATCGTTTCAGCAGTGTCAGTTTCAGCATCATCCTCGCCGCCGGTATTTCCGCTTTATGCGCAATGACGCCAGCCAGCGCGCATGAAGCGCACGTGCATGGTGTCGGCAATCTCGACGTCGCGCTCGACAACCATACGCTGACGCTGCATCTGGACACGCCGCTGATCAATCTGCTCGGTTTCGAACACGCCGCCAACAGCGCGCCGGACCAGCAAGCCGCCCAAAAAATGGGCCTGCAATTGCATATGGCAAACAGTGTTTTCGTGATCACGCCGGCCGCGCAGTGCGTACAGGCTTCCGTAACACTGGTTTCTGCCGCGCTGAAACCGGCCTTGTTGGGAGAAACCTCGCTAGCGGCCAAAGATACGCAAACGGCGGCGGATAAACACGACGGCCATGCCGATCTGGATGGCGATTTCGTTTTCAGTTGCGCCCATCCTGAGCAGATCAAAGCCATCGACGTTAAGCTGTTCGATCTGTATCCCGGTTTCCATCAGATCAATGTGCAGGCGGTGACGCTGAAAGGCCAATCGGCCGCCACCCTGAAAGCGGGCGCCACCAGCATTCCGTTCTAAACCCCGCGAAGACACCATGAGCGGCAATAACAACAATAACGGCAAGAACGGCGATAGCGCCATCGAACTCGACCAGATCAGCTTTCGCTGGCCCGGACATAGCGCGGCGACCTTGCAACTGGCGCACTTCGGCGTGGCGCGCCGGGATCAGGTCTTCCTGTCCGGCCCCAGCGGCAGCGGCAAAAGCACGTTACTGGCGCTGATCGGCGGCATCGTACTGCCGCAAAGCGGCCAAGTGCGTCTGCTGGGCGAGGACATGCGCGGGCTATCGGCGTCGGCCCGCGACCGGTTTCGGGTCGATCACATCGGCTTCATTTTTCAGCAATTCAATCTGATTCCATATTTATCGATTCTCGATAATGTATTGCTGCCTTGCCAGTTCTCCGCTTATCGGCGCGCCCGTGCGCTGGCGCAGGGCAAGACCTTGCACGCCGCTGCCGCCGCATTGTTAACCAGTCTCGATCTGGCGCCCGCGCTATGGAACCGGCCGGCCACGCAACTATCGATCGGCCAGCAACAACGGGTAGCGGCGGCCCGCGCATTGATCGGCCGTCCTGAAATCATCGTCGCCGACGAACCGACCTCAGCGCTCGACGCCGATCGCCAGCAGGGTTTTCTGGATCTGGTACAGCATGAATGCGAGCAGGCCGAAGCCAGCTTGCTGTTCGTCAGCCACGATCATCGGCTGGCGCAACGCTTCACGCACCGCGTGGCGCTCGATGCCATCAACAGCGCCAGCATGGCCGCGGAAGACCTGGCATGAAACTATTAATCCGTCTGGCCGCGCACAGCGCCTGGAATCGCCGCTTCACGCTGGTATTGATGTTGATTGCCATCGCCCTATCGAGCACGCTGCTGCTGGGTATTGAGCGGGTCCGGCACGACATGCGCGAGAGTTTTTCGGAATCGGTATCCGGCACCGATCTGGTAGTCGGCGCGCGCAGCAGCCCGGTGCAATTGATGCTGTATTCGATCTTCCATCTGGGCGGAGCCACCAATAACATGGGCTGGGACAGCGCCCAAAAACTGGCCGCCAACCCGGCCGTGGCGTGGACCATTCCGCTCTCGCTGGGCGACTCGCATCGCGGCTTTCCAGTACTGGCCACCAACGGCGATTATTTCAAGCACTTTCAATACGGCAGCCGCCAATCGCTGCGCTTCGCCCAAGGGCGGCCATTCGCCGACACCTTTGAAACCGTCATCGGCGCCGAAGTCGCGCACAGCCTGCAGTACAAACTGGGCGACAAGATCATCCTGAGCCACGGCATCGGCGGTCCGCATCTGCTCCAGCATGGCGACAAACCCTTTACGATTATCGGCATCCTGGCCCGCACCGGCACGCCGGTCGACCGCACCGTGCATATCGGGCTCGACGCGATGGAAGCGATTCATCTGGATTGGTCGGGCGGCGCGCCGATGCCGGGTTTATCG
>DATMOE010000118.1:0-2577 GCA_035568435.1 Herbaspirillum sp.
GAGCGACATCCCGCAGCCGTTGACGCCGCACGGTTTCTCCGAATCTGCCGCATGGGTGCATTTGGGGGCCTGGCGAGCGCGGGCGGAAGTGTTGTCGATGAGCGACGAAGCCATCGTCGCCAGTTACCCCGGCGCGGTCGGCGAACGTCTCGGTGTCGATCCGGGCTGGGTGCCGGCGTTGGCCGGCGGCGCGCCGGATTCGAAGGCGATGCCTTCTATTAAGACGCTCACCGATGGGCTCGATGCAATGCTGGAGTGAAGCGAGATCGTGATCGAGGTGTCGGCAATTTGCTATGCTGATGACCAATTCATTTTTCGACCGGTTATCAGTGCAGGCAACATGACAGAAAACACGCCCGATCCGACCTTTTCGCTGGAAAAATTCGAGTACCTTTGCTATTCCCGGCAGCAGGAGCCGGCCGCGCGCGAACTGGTCAAGCTATTGCTGCTGATCGACCGCAACTACGGCAAGCTCGATAAGAATTTCACACTGACGCTGTCCTCGGTGGTCGGCCCTGAAGAGCGCGACCAGCACGGGCTGACCCGGATCACCAGCGCTATTTCGGCGCTGTTTTCGGACCCTTCATTTCATATTTCTCCAGACGGCTTCGGGCAACTGATCACTTTCCAGCGCTGGTTGTCGGCGCTGTTTGCGGCCAGCCCGTTTGTCAATTGCGACCATATTCTCAAGTCGCTCAATTTCCTCGGGCCCGATGCCAAGGATTTCCAGGTTACCGAACGCGATCTGGTGAAGTTCTGCATCCTGTATTCGCCCGAATCGGAAATCCCGCTCGATGTGGTGTTGCTGTGGCAGCAAAACAAACCACTCGCCGCCGCATTGTTCATGGCTTTATTGTCGCCGCGTTTTCTCGGCACCCCGGCGGCGCACGCTAAACGGGAAGCCTTGCTGGGATGGCTGCCGGCCCATCTCGAAGAAATCGACACATTGAATAGCCTGCCGCTGGGCATTCTGCATGACGTGTATATGCATTGCAGTTATGCCGACCTGCCCACGCGCCATGCCATCAAGCGGCCCATCAATCGTTTGATCCGCAAAGAACTGGCGGCGTTGGGACTGCAGGATGTGGCCTCAACTTCAACCTCAGCCCCGACCGCGGTGGTTCATGGCAAGCCGGTCATGCTGGTGCTACTGGAATGGTTTTCCGGCGGCCATTCGATCTATCGCACGCACTCGAAAAGTCTGGAAGCGGCGCGCCGTCATTTCCATCTGCTGGCAATCGCTTATGGCAACAATATCGACGATCTCGGCCGCGCCGTGTTCGACGAAGTGGTGGCCTTCGATGCGCCGGACGACGTGATCGCCTGTCTGCGCCAAGTGCACGCGCTGGCCGCTGCACGCAAGCCGGCGGTACTGTATATGCCCAGCGTGGGCATGTTTCCGATCACGATGTTTGCCGCCAATTTGCGCTTGGCGCCCTTGCAGGTCGGCGCGCTTGGCCATCCTGCGACGACCCATTCCGATTTTATCGATTACATCAGCGTGGAAGATGATTTTGTCGGCGATCCGGCCTGTTTCAGCGAAACCCTGCTGCGCCTGCCCAAGGATGGCCAGCCGTATCGCCCCTCGGCCATCGCGTTCTCCGTACCGCGCACGGAAAAGCGCGATCTGTCCACCGTCCACGTCGCCATTGCGGCCACCACGATGAAGATCAATCCGCGTTTCCTGGAGACCTGCCAACAGATTCGCGCGCAGTCGAAGCGGCAGATTCATTTCCATTTCCTGATCGGCCAAGCGCAGGGTCTGATCTATCCGCAAATCGTGCGACTGATCCAACGCTATCTGCCGGGCGCCGCTGTCTATGCGCATCAACCGTATCAGCAATACATGACGATTTTCAGCCGTTGCGACATGTTTATCAATCCCTTCCCGTTCGGTAATACCAACGGCATCATCGATGCGGTCATGCTGGGTTTGCCGGGCATTTGCAAAACCGGCCCGGAAGTATTCGAGCATATCGATGAAGGCCTGTTCCGCCGCCTGCAAATGCCGGACTGGACGATTACCGCCACCATCGAGGCATACATCGAAGCGGCGGTGCGCATGGCGGACAATTTCGAGGAAAGAGCGGCGCTCTATCGCCGCCTGGCATTGCCCGGCGGCCTGGATACCTTGTTTGAAGGCCGCCCCGAATGCCTGGGCGAAAGCCTGCATCGGATGTCGTCGGCGATTGCCGCTGGTATTTGAGCAGACCCTTGAGCAGACCGGCGGCGCACAGAGTAAAATCCGTCCTTCGGTTCAAATCCTTCCTTTGATTCAAATGAATAAAAACTTATCGCTCAAAGCGATGCTCTGGATTGTCGCGGCCGGCTTCTTCATGCAAGCGCTCGACACCACCATCGTCAATACCGCCTTGCCCTCGATGGCGCGCAGCCTGCACGAGCTGCCGCTGAATATGCAGCCGGTGATCGTTGCCTATTCGCTAACGATGGCCATGCTCACGCCCGCTTCGGGCTGGCTGGCCGATCGCTTCGGCACGCGGCGGGTCTATTTTTCGGCGATTTTCATCTTTGCGACCGGCTCCCTGTTCTGCGCCATTTCCCATACCCTGAATCAAT
>DATMOE010000119.1:0-3572 GCA_035568435.1 Herbaspirillum sp.
CCGACGCTGACAGTGCCGGTATTGGGGCTGTACGGCGGCGCCGATAACGGTATCCCGGTGGACACGGTCGATCAGATGAAAGCGGCGCTGGCCAAAGGGCATAGCCACTCCGAAATCGTGATCTATCCGGGCGTCGGCCATGCGTTCAATGCCGATTACCGTCCGAGTTATGTCGAAGCGGCAGCCAAGGACGGCTGGCAACGCGCGGTGAACTGGTTCAAGCAGCACGGGGTAAGTTAAAGCGCGTCAAAGTAGATTTGGGGATAGAGGTGATCCTCCCTTCGACACGCTGCGCTGCTCAGGGCTGTCGGAAACCCACGGGCTTTGCCCTACTCAGGACGAACGGTTTTTTTTTAAGCGCTACACAAAACCCCCGTTCGTCCTGAGTAGGGCAAAGCCCGTATCGAAGGATCACCACAAAACTTAAATTTTCCTATCTGAACGGCATTGCGTCGCGCAGCAGTTTTGATAGCGGTTCCTTGCCGCAAAACTGCTAAAATGCGGCTATGACCAAGCAACGCAAAGTTCCATTCTTTTTCCAGACGGCCGCCTCCCGGGAGGCGGCCGCTTCTGTTGGCGTTGGCGATGATCCATCCGAGGCTGCGCCGGACGACGACGATGCCGCCGACGATCCGTTGGCGCTCAACCTGACCAACCATTTCCTGATCGCAATGCCCTCCATGCTGGACCCCATTTTCGGCGGTTCGGTGGTGTATTTGTGCGAACACAATAAAAACGGCGCACTCGGCGTGGTGATCAACAAACCGACCGACATGACGATGGACGTGCTGCTGGACCGCGTCAGCCTGAAGCTGGAAATCGTCGCCGATTCGGCCGAATTCAGGCCTGGCCCGATCAATCGTCCGGTGATGTTCGGCGGCCCGGTACAGATCGAACGCGGGTTTGTCTTGCATTCTTCGTCGAGCGACAAAAACTTTACTTCCACCATCAACGTCACCGCCGATATCGGCCTGACCACCTCCAAGGACGTATTGGAAGCCGTGGCGCATGGCGATGGGCCGGTGCAAATGCTGGTCAGTCTGGGCTGCTCCGGCTGGGGCGCAGGGCAACTGGAAGACGAAATCGGCCGCAACGGCTGGTTGACCGTCGCCGCCGACCCCGCCATTATTTTCGATTTGCCTTACGAAGAACGATTTACCGCGGCGCTAAAATTACTCGGTATCGATCCGGTCATGTTGACTGCCGAGTCGGGGCGGGCCTGACTTGCTTACGCTCGTGCCATGCTTCGCGCCGCCCCTGCCGGCGATCCGCTCTTGCGGTGCGCGGTAATGGAAACAATCATGGGCTTCGATTTCGGCCTGAAACGCATCGGCGTGGCGATCGGCAATACGACGCTGCGGCAAGCGCAGCCGCTGACCATTATCAGCGCCGCGACCAACGATGCGAAGTTTGCCGAAATTGCTGAACTGATCGATGCCTGGACGCCGGCGCGTTGTGTGGTTGGGCTGCCGTTGCATCCAGATGGCGCGGAACATGAAATGAGCGCGCGTTGCCGGCGTTTTGCCAATCAATTGCAGGGACGCTACGGCATTGAGACGATCTTGATCGATGAGCGTTATTCATCGGCGGTGCTGGCGGGGCAGCGCGGCGGTTCCAGCAAAATTCGCATCGACGCCGAAGCGGCCGCCATTATTTTGCAACAATATTTTGATGAAGTCCGCCATGACCAATCCTGAGCATCCCTCGGCATCACCGCCGCCGTCCTCTGCGCATCCTGTCGATGCCGAGGCACTGTACCGCACCTTGCTGCAGCAAATTCGCGCAGGTCTGACCGGCGTTGACGACGTTGCCATCGTCGGCATTCATTCCGGCGGCGCCTGGCTGGCGGAACGCTTGGCTGCCGATCTGGGCCTACGCGCGCGGCTGGGGTTTGTCGATCCTTCGTTCTACCGTGACGATTACGCCGAAAAAGGCTTGCATGCGGACGTCAAGGCCAGCCAAGTGCCGTTCGACGTCAACGGCGCGGCCATCGTGCTGGTGGACGACGTGCTCTACACCGGGCGCACCACGCGCGCGGCGATCAACGAATTGTTCGATCATGGCCGGCCGGCGCGCATATTCCTGGCGGCGCTGGTCGATCGCGGCGGCCGCGAATTACCGATTTCCGCCGATTTCCTGGCCGACACGATGGTGGTGGGCCATCGACAGTCACTGCAACTTCAACGGGCCGACGACGGCCGCTTTTCCCTGACGGTGGTTCATGCATAATCCTCAACTCAATAAAAATGGCGAACTGCAACATCTCTTGACCATCGAAGGTCTGCCCAAAGCCATCGTCAACAACATTCTGGATACTGCATCATCGTTTGTCGGCATCGGCGACCGTGAAGTCAAGAAAGTGCCGCTGATGCGCGGTAAAAGCGTCTTCAATCTGTTTTTCGAAAACTCCACCCGCACTCGCACCACGTTTGAAATTGCGTCCAAGCGGCTGTCGGCCGACGTGATCAATCTGAACATCCAGGCATCCAGCACCACCAAAGGCGAATCGCTGCTCGACACCATCGACAATCTGGCGGCGATGCATGCCGATATGTTTGTGGTGCGGCACGCCGAATCCGGCGCGCCGTTCCTGATCGCCAAGCACCTGCGCGACACGCATCAGTCGCACGTGCACGTGATCAATGCCGGCGATGGCCGTCATGCGCATCCGACGCAGGGTTTGCTCGACATGTACACGATCCGGCATTACAAAAAGGATTTCACCAATTTGCGCGTGGCCATTGTCGGCGACATCCTGCACAGCCGCGTGGCGCGCTCCGATATCCACGCACTGACCACGCTGGGCGTGCCGGAAGTGCGCGCGATTGCACCGCGCACCTTGCTGCCGAGCGGCCTCGATCAAATGGGCGTGCGCGTGTTCACGGATATGAATGAAGGCTTGAAAGACGTTGACGTCATCATCATGTTGCGCTTGCAGAACGAACGGATGAGCGGCGCGCTGCTGCCGTCGGCGCAGGAATTTTTCAAGAGCTATGGCCTGACGCCGGAGCGCCTTGCGCTGGCGAAACCGGATGCGATTGTGATGCATCCGGGGCCGATGAACCGTGGCGTTGAAATCGACTCGGCGGTGGCCGATGGTTTGCAGGCGGTGATTTTGCCGCAGGTGACGTTTGGGATTGCGGTGCGGATGGCGGTGATGAGTATTGTGGCTGGGAATTGATGGTTTTGAGTTTGGCGGTGATCCTTCGATACGGCCTGCGGCCTACTCAGGACGAACGGGAGTTTTTAAATTTTTCCAAACCCCATCCAGAATTTGTTTTAGGTTGTGTTTAACAAAACTCCGTTCGTCCTGAGTAGGCGCGCAGCGCCGTATCGAAGGATCACCACTACAAGGAAAATTTAAAGAATGCCCTTTTATGTCTACCTACTACGCTGCGCCGACCAAAGTTATTACACCGGCCACACAGATGACATAGAAATCAGAATCGCCCAGCATCAACTAGGTCTCACAGGCTGCTACACCAAACGCCGCAGACCGGTAACGCTGTTAAAAGCAGAAGCATTCCCAAGCCGTGAAGAAGCGCTGGCAGCAGAAATGCAAATCAAAGGTT
>DATMOE010000120.1:0-18471 GCA_035568435.1 Herbaspirillum sp.
CCTTTTTATCTAAATCCGGCGTAATGCCGGATTTCTATTTAGTCGCGCCGAACACCTTGCTCAGAATTGCGCTGCCGGCGCCTATTGGATCGGCTCTAATTGCCTTTTCTTCTTCCCCGATCATTATGTACAGGCCGTCCAATGCGCGCTGCGTTACATAGCCTTCTACTGTCACCTGGGACCCTGATGTCAAGCCTGAGGCCAGACCGGTCTTGGCTACCTGCCCCACTATCGCGTTATATTGCGCCGATAATCCATTCCGATCTGTGATCTTTTTGACCACCGGCAGAAATTGGCTGGTCAGCGGTGCGCTGGTTTTTTGACGAAAAAAATCTGTGACCGACGTGTCACCGCCGGTCAGTATTTTTTTGGCATCGGTGACGGACATTGATTTCACCGCATTCAACAGCATCGGTTTGGCTAACGCCACGGCAGATTCAGCCGCGTGATTCATCGAAACCACCAAATCATCGGCTTTTTTACCCTGACCAGTCATTTTCAATAAGGGCATCGCCTTTTCCAGCGGGCCGGGTAAGGTAATTTTGACTTCTTCATTATTCAGAAAACCGTTTTCCACGCCCAGTTTGGATACTGCCACATCGGCGCCTTTTGCCAGCGCTGCCTTGACACCACTGGTCGCATCCTTGTTACTCAGATCGCTCAAGGAAATAGCCGTCGCGGCAGAAAACACCAGCACCAGTGAAACGACTATCGCAGATTGTTTAAAAAAGCGCATATAGACTCCCCAATGAACGGTTTTCACAATGATCCTGCTGGCAGCTTTATTCCATTAGCGTTACTTAATGATCTTTACTCTGACCTTCAATTGCTTTGACTGCATCGTTCTTGCCATGCTTTTCATTTGTATAGCGCGTCACTAGCAATTGATTGATTTTATGCCCGTCGATATCGACTACCTCAAATTTATAAGCGCCGAATAAGGCAAAATCGGTCTTTTTCGGAATCTTGCGCAACATATACATGATGAATCCGGCCAGTGTCTCAAAACCCATCGGATTAGGGAAATCATCGATATCCAGCGCATTCATCACTTCAGCCAGCGGCGTCAGGCCGTCCATCAGCCATGAGTCGGCATCGCGCTTGACGATTTGCTGCTCTTCCAAAGATATATTCAGCAAATTGCCCATCAGCACACCGGTGATATCGGTAATGCTGATGACGCCAACCACCAACGCATATTCATTGACGACCACAGCGATGTCCTCATCCATCGCTTTCATTCTTTCCAGCACCTCCCACAGATTCAGGCTGTCTGGAATCACCAGCGATGCATGTATCAAGCCTTTGTCCTGCAATGAAAACTGTTCGCCTTTTAGTAAACGCTTGAGCACATCCTTGGTATCGATATAGCCGCACACCGCATCGATATTGCCGTCGCACACCAGAAAACGCGAATGCGGATGGTCGATGATCTTCTGTCGTAATTGTTGTTCGTCGTCAGCGAGCAGAAAATAGACGATGCTTTCGCGCGGCGTCATCGCCGATGGTACATACCGCGACTCCAGCTCGAATACATTTTCGATCAAATGATGTTCCTGATGTTTCAGCACACCGGCCTGCGCACCGGCATCCATCATGGCGTGAATTTCACTAGGGGTAATGACATCCAGGCGTACCTGCGGTAAACCGAACAGCGTAAAAAACAATTTCGCCAGTCCGTTAAAAAACCATACCAATGGTTTGAATAGGGCGATAAAAAACAGCATCGGCCGCACGATCGCAATTGCCACTTTTTCCGGCGCCACCATTGCCAGCCGTTTCGGCATCAGATCGGCAAAAAGAATAAATACGGACGTCACCAGCATGAATGAGATCGCAAAACTGATGCTGCCCAGCCAGGGGCCTTGATACAGAGGCGATAGCATCAGCACAATATGCGGCGTCAACGCCGGCTCGCCGATCACGCCGCCCAGAATGGCTACAGCATTCAGCCCGATCTGCACGACCGTGAAAAAGCTGCCGGGTTGCGCCTGCAAGTTCAGCACGCGCTGTGCCTCGCCATTGCCCTCTTTGGACAATATTTCCAGACGGATTTTACGGGAAGCCGCCAGCGCAATTTCAGCGCAGGAAAAGAACGCACTGAGAATAACCAGCAGCAAGATCAGAAAAAGACTGGTAAGTATGCTCATTATTTTTTACTTTCTTTTGTTGTTGCAATTACCGTATTCAGGACATGGTTTTACCTGGATGCGATTATGATCGCAGTCCTTTCCAGACATATCAAACTCCACTTTACCAGTAAGTCCAGCCACACCTCGAAATTTCCAGGCACGGTTATCGTCGTTTAACCGGCGCCCAAATACGCTTTGCGCACGCCACAATCGGCCAACAGATCGGCGCCGCTGCCCGACAGTACGATGCGACCGTTTTCCAGCACATAGCCACGATCGGCCACCGCGAGCGCTTTATTGGCATTTTGTTCGACCAGAAATACGGTGACGCCCTCATCCCGTATCTTGCGAATGATCTTGAAGATTTGCGCAATGATCAGCGGCGCCAGACCCAACGTCGGCTCGTCCAGCAACAACAGCCGGGGCTTACTCATCAAGGCCCTGCCGATCGCCAGCATTTGCTGTTCACCGCCGGACATCGTCCCGGCGCGTTGCACAGCGCGTTCCTTGAGACGGGGAAATAAATTAAATACATGCGCAATACCCGATTCGATGTCGGCGCGACCGGCAAAAAACGCGCCCATCTTCAGGTTTTCGAGTACCGTCAAGCCGGAAAATACGCGCCTGCCCTCAGGCGAAATCGCCATGCCCAGACGCATGATTTCGTGCGTTTGCAGGCCGCTGACGTCACACCCCTCGAACAGAATTCTGCCGCTGCTAAGACGAGGCTGACCGCACAAGGTCATTAATGTGCTGGTTTTACCCGCACCGTTACAACCGATCAAGGTAACGATTTCGCCTTGCCGTACTTCCAGCGAGATGCCATGCAATGCCTCGATCGCACCGTAATGACAATGCACCTGTTCAAACCGCAACATTATTCTTCCCCCAGATAAGCCTTGATCACACGTTCATCGTTACGCACAACGTGCGGCGTTCCGGTGACAATGGACTTGCCATGCTCCATCACCAGAATACGGTCGGAAATCGTCATGATCAAACTCATATCGTGTTCGATCAGCAGCACCGCGACCTGATCTTCACGGCGCAGGCGGTCGATCAATAGTTGCAAATCGACTTTTTCCTGCGGATTCAGTCCTGCCGCCGGTTCGTCCAGCAATAACAGGCGCGGTCCGGTAATCATGCAGCGCGCAATTTCCAGCCGCCGTTGATGGCCATAAGACAATGTGCCGGCATCACGATTGGCCAACGCCATCAAGCCGACCCGATCCAGCCAATAAATGGCGCGATCCAGCGCCACCCGTTCTGCGCGGCGATAGCGCGGCAGTTTCAGCAGTCCCGAGAATAAATTCGTATCGACTTGCGTGTGTTGCGCTACCAGCAGGTTTTCAACCACCGTCAACGATTTGAATAAACGGATATTTTGAAAAGTACGCACCAGCCCCTTGCGCGCCACCAAATGACTGGACAAACCCGTGGTCGCCACGCCATTCAATTTGATACTGCCACCGGCCGGCCGGTAAAAGCCGCTGACGCAATTGAAAACGGTGGTTTTACCCGCGCCGTTAGGGCCGATGATCGCAAATACCTCCTGTTGCCCAACACTGAAATCAATGCCGTCGACAGCCAGCAGACCGCCGAAGCGCATCGACAAGTCCGCCACTTCAAGCAAGGGAATGGGCATGGGCGCACTCATTGCGATAGCACCACATGAGGACGGCGCGCCGGGATCAAGCCCTGCGGCCGCCACATCATCATCAAGACCATGACTAGTCCGAAGAACAACATCCGGTATTCCGCCAAACTGCGCGCAATCTCAGGCAATACCGTCAAGACCAGTGCCGCCAGAATGACGCCGGCCTGCGATCCCATGCCGCCCAGCACAACGATGGCCAGAATCATTGCGGACTCGATAAAGGTGAACGATTCCGGCGTCACCAGCCCCTGGCGTGCGGCAAAAAAACTGCCGGCCATGCCGGCAAACGCTGCGCCCAGCGTGAAAGCCGATAGCTTGACTATGGTTGGATTGATGCCTAAAGAGCGGCATGCAATTTCGTCGTCGCGCAACGCTTCCCAGGCCCGCCCCATCGGCATGCGGATCAAGCGGCTAGTGACAAAATACGTAAACAACACCAGCATCAGCCCCACCAAATAGAGGAAGATCACCATGTGCCCGCCTTGATAATCCAGTCCCAGCAACTGATGAAAGGTGACGCCGCCCTCGACACTGGCATGGCGCGCCATTTCTATGCCAAATACGCTTGGCTTGGGAATCGAGGAAACACCATCGGGGCCGCCGGTCAAATCGGTGAGATTATTTAAAAGCAGGCGGATAATTTCGCCGAAACCGAGCGTGACGATCGCCAGATAATCGCCGCGCAAACGCAATACCGGAAAGCCGAGCAAAAAGCCGAGACAGGCAGAGCCGGCCGCCGCCAGCGGCAAGCAAACCCAGAATGAGAGTCCGAAATATTGATTCAGCAGTGCGTAGGTATAGGCGCCGAAGGCATAAAAAGCAACGTAGCCGAGATCCAGTAAACCGGCAAAACCGACCACAATATTCAGGCCAAGACCCAGCACAACATAAATCAGGGCCAAGGTCATCACATCGACTGCGCCACGCGAGCCGAAAAAGGGCCAAACCAGACCGATCAGTAATAACAGGCGCAAGGCATTGCGCTGCTGTAGAGCAGTCAGCTTCGGCAGCGACGGCAGCTTGGCGGCTGCGGCGGCGCGTATTTCTTGCGAAGATCGCGCCAGCATCGGTTTGCATAGCTGAAACAGAAACACCGCCGCCACCGCAATAATGACCGGCCGCCAGTGTGTGTGCAACACGACAAGATAGCCATGAAGTTGCAATTGCAAGCCCAATAGCGGAATGGTCAGGATGGCGGTTAATATCGCCGCCAACACCGCATTTTTAAATGGCGTCGCCATCATCGTTATTGTTGTTTTCAATTCAAACCTTTTCGATATCGGGCTTGCCGAGCAAGCCCGTCGGCCGGCATAACAAAATCGCAATCAGCAGTCCGAAAGACACGAGATCCTTATATTGCGACGGCAAATAGCCGGCGGCAAAGGTCTCCACCAGACCGAGCAGCATGCCGCCCAGCATGGCGCCCGGCACGCTGCCGATACCGCCCAGTACGGCCGCCGTAAATGCCTTGATGCCGGCAATGAAGCCAATATACGGATTGAGCTTGCCGATGCTCAGCGCGATCAGCACGCCGCCGACGGCTGCCAGCATTGCACCCAATACGAATGTGAAAGAAATAACGCGATTGGTATCGATGCCCAGTAAATTCGCCATGCGCATATCTTGCGAACAGGCCCGGCAAGCGCGCCCCATGCGTGAATGCGAAATGAATAGCGTCAGCACCACCATCAGCGCCAACGAGACGCAGACAATCATCAGCCGCGCATAGGGAATGGTCACCACGAACGCGCTGCCCATCTGGAATTCGAACGCGCCCGACACCAGCAACGGCACCGACATATCGCGTGCGCCCTGGCCGATCTGTACATAATTTTGCAGAAAGATCGACATGCCGATTGCCGAGATCAGCGGCACCAGACGCGGGCCGCCGCGCAACGGGCGATAAGCAATCCGTTCGACTGTCCAGCCATATAAACCGGTGACCGTCACCGACACAATCAACGCAATGCCGAGTACCACGCCCAAGGGATAACCATGCTGCACGCCAACCGCCGTCAGCGTCACCAGACCGACATAGGCACCGATCATATAAATCTCGCCATGCGCAAAATTGATCATGCCGATGATGCCGTAGACCATCGTATAACCGATGGCGATCAAGGCATAGATCGCCCCCAGGCTTAAGCCGTTGACAAGTTGCTGCGTAAGTTGCGGAAACAGTTCATTCATGACGGCGCGGATGATTTAAATCTGATGGTGGCATCTTTATGGTGTCGTTTCTTGAGGGATATGCTTTGACGATGCCCTTTGACGGATACAGCAACGCAAACGCATTGCCGCGCCGGAACAGGCTGCCCAATCGCGCCATGCTCCGGCCCTGCCTTTATTTATTATTTAGCGGCAAGCGTGCTGGTGCCGTCCTTATGCCAAGTATAGACATCGAATTTAAAGAATTTCAGATCGCCCTTGGGCGTAAATTCAATCGTACCGATTGCCGTTTTGAATGCATGGGAATGGATATAGGCCGCCACTTTGGTGGGGTCGCTGCTGTGGGCGCCGGTGATGGCCGCTGCAATCACCTGCAATGCGGCATAAGTCGGCAATTGGAAGCCGCCTACCGGATCGCGATGTTTATCCAGAAACGCCTGTTTGATCGCCGCATTAGCGGGATCGGCGGAGAAATCCGATGGCTGTGTAAGCAGCATACCTTCGGCAGCCGGCCCGGCAATCGCGTTCAGATTTTTATTGCCGGCCCCTTCAGGACCGACGAATATCGCTTTCAGGCCTTGCTCACGCGCCTGACGCATCAATAAGCCCATCTCCGGGAAATAACCGCCGTAATAGATCACGTCGACGCTCTGTGCTTTTAATTTGGTGATGAGCGCCGAATAATCGCTTTCACCGGCGTTGATGCCTTCAAACAATACGACCGGCACCTTATCCGCCTCCAGTGTGGCTTTCACCGAACGGGCCAAACCCTGACCGTAAGATTGCTTATCGTGCAAAATCGCAACTTTTTTGGGTTTTAGTTTTTGTGCGATGTAATGGGCAGCGGTGGGCGCTTGCTGATCGTCGCGTCCGATCGTGCGGAAAATATAATTGCGTGGTTTGGCTTCGGTCAATTGCGGCGCCGTTGCCGAAGGCGAAATCATGACGATGCCTTCGTTTTCGTAAATATCGGACGCTGCGATGGTCGCGCCCGAGCATAGATGGCCGACAACGAATTTAATGCCTTGGCTGACAATTTTATTAGCAACGGAAACCGCCTGTTTCGGCTCGCAAGCCTCATCCATCGGCACCAGCTCGAATTGATTACCGCCGGTGCCAGCGGTGGCATTGAGCTGCTCAATTGCCGTCATGGCGCCGGCCCTGACCATATCGCCGTACTGCGTTACCGGACCGGTCATTGGACCGGGCAGCGCGATTTTGATTGTTTCAGCAGAGGCCGCTGGCAAAACGGCAGATATCAATAGAGCAGCAGTACAAACGGAGAAGGCTGTTTTACACAGCGGCGGAAATGACGGCATTAGTAGGTCTCCCAGGGGTCTCCATCGATGAGTGAAGCTGCAATCGGCGCTAAGGCCACGGCGGCCGGCTGTACTTATCGTTAAAGCCGTTTGCCGCTACTGCAACACGTGCCGAGTATAGCAATATGAAAACCCGCGCACTACACTAAATCCCCCGGAAACCTTGTCGGGTTGACCTCTCCGGCGATTAACGACCGCCGTGGCCACCGCCGTGGCCACCGCCATGGCCGCCTCCGTGACCGCCCCCATGACCACCATGACCATCATGGCCGCCGCCAAATCCACCCCCAAACACACCGCCGAAATAGACCGATGATCCGTAATATGCCGGCCCCGGATATACCCCATACGGTGCGTACCCTTCATAGGGATAACCATAAGGATAACCATCAGAATAAGCATATGGATAAGCATACCCAGCATCGTAGCCGTCATACGGCTCAACAGCGCATCCGCCCAACAAAACGACCAGTAATAATAAATAACGTTTCATCACACTCTCCCAAAGATCATCCGGCCTGCGCAACAACACTATTCAAGATAAAAAGATAAAAAATCCTGAATATTTTCGCCGGCGCAATCTGGCCTTCTCAATCGACTTTCAATCAACTATGTAATCGGCCACCCAGATTGCGGCATACTTGCCTGATATGTATTTAATGTGCATTAGCCGCGGATAATCATCCATAGCGATTACCGATTGTTACCTCGCTACGGTTACCTATGCATGCGAATGTTGCGAGCGAGGGTGAATTGATCAAAATTACTCACCCATCTTGACCGGCATTTTTTAGTACACTGCTCAAACATGGTTCAATTCCCGTAATTTCACTACTGAATTTTCGACAATGCCTACAAACCGCCCTGCCACCGCCGCCCCCGTTATCGTCATCGCTCCAGATTCCTTCAAAGGCTCGCTAACTGCGCGCCAAGTTGCCGATGCCATCGGCCGCGGCGTCCGGCAAGCGATACCAGACGCCCGTCTGCATTTTTGTCCGATCGCCGATGGCGGCGAAGGTACGCTCGATGCCATGCTGCAGGCCGGCGGCAAGACACAGATGATCACGCTGCGCGATGCCGGCGGCCGCTTGCGCGAGGCCCCGGTGGCCATTTTGCCGAACGGCACCGCAGTGATCGAATCTGCCGAAATCGTCGGCATCACCGATTCCCATGGCATGGCGCTGCCGGTAGGCAACCGCTCTACCGAAGGCATTGGCGACGCCATCCGTATTTTGCTGGATCAGGGAATACGCAGCTTTCTGATTGCGCTCGGCGGCAGCAGCACCAACGACGGCGGCGCCGGCATGCTATGCGCACTAGGATTAAAGCTATACGATGCCGCCGGCGCTTTACTACCGTGCGGCCCTGCTGCACTGCAAAAACTGGCGCGCATCGATACTTCCGGGCTGGATAGCCGTCTGGCCGAAGTCTCTATTACAGGTATGTCGGACGTCGATAATCCGCTCTGCGGCGATAAGGGCGCGAGCGCGGTATTCGGACCGCAAAAAGGCGTGCAGCCGGAGCAGATCGCCCTATTCGACCAAGCTTTGGCGCATTTTGCCGCACTGCTGGAAGCGGCCACCGGCCGCCAAGCGGCGACCGTGGCCGGCGCGGGCGCCGCCGGCGGCCTTGGTTATGCGTTGCTCATGCTCGGCGCGCAATTGGAATCGGGGGCGGAAACGGTCTGCCGCCATATCGGGCTGGATGCCTATTTGCAAAACGCCGACTGGCTGATTACAGGCGAAGGCCGCAGCGATACCCAAACCCTGCACGGCAAAGCGCCCTTCGTTGCCGCCCATCATGCGCGCAGCTTCGGTGTGAACAGTACTTTATTGTCAGGCGCCATCGATCAGCAGGCATTGACTGCATTGCAACAACACTTCACCGGTTGCTTTTCGATTGTCCTGGGGCCGGTTTCACTGGCGCAAGCCATTGCCGAAGCCGACCAACTGCTGCAAGCCAGCGCCTGGCAGATCGCTGCGATATGGCAGGCCGGACGATCCCACGACTCACACTAGGGATTGTTACGAAATGAACCTGCCTGGGATGAGGCGGTCAGACTTTCCATATTGGAACGTAAAGAAAGTGACATGAGCCCCCCCCTATCCCGCATTCTTGTGGTCGAAGACAATATCGACTCCAACGAAATGTTATGTGAATTATTGCGTTCGCTGGACCACGCAGCCGAAGGCGTCACTTCCGCCGAAGCTGCTTTGCAGCTCTTGAGCCAACGCGATTTCGACATTCTCATTACCGACATCAGCCTGCCCGGCATGTCAGGCGTTGAACTGGCGAAACAGCTGGCACGGGAAAAACCCGTGCTGAAGCTGATCTTCGCATCCGGTTACGGTATAGAAATCGCCAAAAATCTGGCATTCCCGGTAACGGTGTTGCCGAAACCGTTCGACTTCGTGCAATTGGAAAATATCCTGCATCATTTAACGCAGAATAACGCTTAACAATTCTGCTTGCCGCGCATTGCATCTCAAAACCGCGGCAAATCCATCAGCGTGCGGCCCGGCACATTATGATCGATGGTGTCGATACCCTCGATGCCATGTTCATACAAAATCAGCCGAATGCGCGGCCCCAACAGCGTCTCATTGCCTACCTGAAAAGCAGTGGCAACCTCATCACCGAAATGCAGCGCATCGATCACCAGATTAACATCCTGTTCCACGGTTTCTGCGTGCCAACTGGGGGAACCCTCGCTCTTGCGTACCGCCCGCCCCCAACGCACTTGCTCAACCCGGTCTCCCGTTGCATTGAAACGCACCGCCACAATCATATGAACAGTCATTCTCTTACTCCATTGAATTTTTAAAACGAGTTCCAACGATATTACGCGTGCCGCAAGCTCTCAGCAATACGAATCCAAATACCTTCAAAGTCACCTTGCAGCCGACAAAAAAAACGCGCATTGAACAATGCGCGTTAAAACTTATGCCAGGGGAAAGCATAAGGAAGGGAATACACCTCCGATTGTTTGCTGCGCAAGAAGTTCATAAAAATTCCAAGTGGCGCCGATTGCAAGCCTGAGACCATTTCTTGTCTATTAATAACAATAATTGTTACGTACGTGTTGCCCTGTATCAACACCATTCAAGTGCAATTTCTGATTACATTCGCGGTCTCGAAATCCTAAAAAATGATATGTAATTATGGAAACTTTAGCAAAACGCCTTCGCTGGGCGCGCAACCAAAAACGCCTTTCACAGGAAGAATTAGGCAAACTCGCCGGCGTTTCACAATCGACAATCGGCAATCTGGAAGCCGGTACACGGGCCTCGGCTCGCAAGATAGCCTCGATTGCCGCCGCATTGGGTGTCGACGCCCTCTGGCTGGCAGAAGGCAAACAACGCCCCGCCGTGCGGCCCGGCCCTAGCATCGAACCCGGACCCGAGATTCACGGTGAAGTCCCGCTGATCAATTGGGTGCAGGCCGGCAACTTCTGCATCATGCGTGAATCGTATTTACCATCCGAAGCCGACCTATGGCTGGCCTGCCCGGTGACCCATGGGCCTCGCACCTATTGCCTGCGCGTGGTAGGACGCAGCATGGCCGGCGAAGACGGTTATCACGATGGTGAAATTATTTTTGTCGATCCCGATGCCGAAGCCATGCCCGGCAAAGACGTCATTGTCACGACCCTTGATGGCGAGTCCACATTTAAGCGCCTGAAACTGGATATCGACGGTTATTATCTATTGGCGCTCAATCCCAAATGGGAACCGAATTATTTTAAAATGCCCGAAAACGCCCATATCGGCGGTGTCGTCATTTTTGCCGGTCGCGAACGCTAGAACAAATCGTCACAGACCTGTCAACCGACCGGTCTGAATACCATCGGAGCGCACCCGCTGTCATGCAGAAATCCCAAGAAGAAATCGACGCTGAACGCAATAGCAACGTGGCCGCTTTCAACCGCGATCCCGAGACTTGGCTGTTTCGAGAATACTGGCAGGCGCACGATCTGCGGTTTATCGAGTTAACGGCATTCATCAACCACGTCGTCACCGGCAAAACCATCGTCAGCAATGAAATCATTGCCCAATGCAAGGAAGCCGTTTTGCAGATTAATCAGATTACGCATGTACTGACCGAACTCAGCAAAGGCGTCGGGCAAACCAACCTGGTCAGCGCAATGAATATCGCCTACACCTACGATGCCAGGGCAACCGCCGCACGCGGCCAGTTGCAGACGATCGAATCATGGCAATCGAACCAACCGGATGCGCCATCGCATACCTATTTAATAAGATAGAAAATCAGTAACTATTCCCAAAACGCAGCCGGCATGATCTGAGATGTTTTGATAATCGATCGAAAAACGTCGTTTGTGTTGGTCGTATGAGGTGGAATGAAATAAGTGATGGGCAGCCGAAGCGAGACACTTGATTCGGGTTTATTAATATGCAAACGGCCACTTCGCTGAGAAGTGGCCGTGTTGTGTCGCTTTACAATGTGAGGACGCTAAAGTTTTTTCATGCGCGCCTCAACCCACCCATGCGCAATTTTTTTCGCTTCCAGCTCCGCTTCGCTTTCCGTCGCAAAACGCGATTCCAGCGCGACCCGATGTCCGGGGAAAATCGGATTGCGATGCATGGGATTATTGCAAGGGCCGTACACCGTCACCCATGCCCCCCAGCCCTCGTGATTCGATAATGGCACCCCCGAATATTCAATTTCGTAAGCACCTATTGTTTCAGATTGCATAACCCTCTCCTGTAAACACAAGTAGCAAGCAGTTTGCTGTCAGGGATCAAGCTTGTCATTGATGCGTTGCTGCCTACAATACAGCAAAGACGCATTAGTAGCCAAAACCCGCCACATAACACATTTAAAACAACTGCTTATGGCGCCGGTTCTGTGCGTACCCCGATAACCGGCGGCATACGCCTAATCGCAAGCGCGATTACAATGACCATCCGCCGCCGGGAGCCGGCATTAATGCCGGCCCAACCAGAGCAGTATCATAGCGAATATATACTTATTGAGGACCACCATGAAAGCCATCGCATACCAACAAGCACTCCCAATCGACAACGATCAGGCCTTGCTCGATATCACCTTGCCGGAGCCAGTCGCCACGGGCCGCGATCTCCTGGTTGAAGTCAAAGCCATTTCAGTCAATCCGGTCGATACCAAAGTGCGCCGCAGCATGACGCCGCCGGCCGGCGAATACAAAGTCATCGGATGGGATGCGACCGGTATTGTGCGCGCCACCGGCGAGCACACCAGCCTGTTCAAAGTCGGCGACCGGGTCTGGTATGCCGGTTCGTTGACACGTCCCGGCGCCAATAGCGAATTACATTTGGTGGATGAACGCATTGTCGGCCACATGCCGTATAGCCTCGATTTTGCGCAAGCCGCAGCGTTACCGTTGACCACCATTACCGCTTGGGAATTATTATTCGAACGGCTGCAATTGAGCAAGAAATCGGATCCAAGCGCAAAGAGCCACGCCGATGATGCATTGCTCATCGTCGGCGCGGCAGGCGGCGTCGGTTCGATCATGATCCAGTTGGCCCGCCAACTGACCGACATTACGGTGATTGCCACTGCATCGCGCCCTGAAACGCGCAGTTGGGTACACGAATTGGGCGCGCATCAGATCATCGATCACAGCAAGCCGCTGAGCCAGGAACTGAAAGCGATCGGCATCCCGAACGTGCGCTATATCGCCGGCCTGAACCAGAGCGACAAGCATTACACCGAAATGGTGGAAGCCATTGCGCCGCAGGGCCGGCTGGCATTGATCGACGACCCGGATCAATTGGACGTGCGTCTGTTAAAGCGCAAAAGCGCCTCATTGCATTGGGAATTCATGTTTACACGCGCCATGTTCGAAACGCCCGACATGCAAAAACAGCATGACCTTCTCAACGAAACGGCACGTCTGATCGATAGCAAGACCATCAGAAGCACCGTCGGCGAACATTTCGGCACGATCAACGCGGCCAACTTGCGGCGCGCGCATGCACTGCTGGAAAGCAATACTGCCAAGGGCAAGATTGTGCTTGAAGGGTTTTAAACGATACGAGCGGGACTGTGCCGGATTGACGGATTGACGGATCGACTAACGACCGGCTTTCGCCCGAAACGCGGCCAGTCCCGCCGCGGCCTGCTTACGAATGGCCTGTTGCACCGGCGGCGCCCAGCCTAGCAACAATCCTTTCGCGCCAAGCGCCTGACGCGCCCAACGCCATAAATCGAAACGATCGGCATGACGCACGATCTTGCCGCCGGCAAAATCGAAACGCGCATGGATATCGTTGACAACCGAGCGGCCGGTCTGGGAAAACGTATAACGCGCAACCCAATGTGCGCTGCCGCTGCGTTCATCGGCAGCCACATCATCGAAGCGCACCTCAAAATCCTTCGCCCGCGACAGCAACATGCGCCACATATCCGCGGCCTGATCGCCATGCAAAGCAGTAAAAACGGGGTCCGAGAAATGCACGTTTCCGGCATAGCAGGCCGCCATTGCCTCGGCATCCCCGGCCTGCATTGCCGTGTAAAACGTTTCGATAAGCTTGGCGTTAGGATGCATGGATACGTGGCCCTAGCGCATCTTGCCCAAGTCGCGTTGACATTCCTGCAGCGTATGACCGAAACGCGTTCTACGCGCCAGCTCGGCCGGACTCGTCGATTTATCGGTAACTGCTTGATCTGCGTATTTGATTAATAAATCCAGCGCGAAGTAACAATCGGCATACTCGTAATATTCCTCTTTGAGCGGCTGCGGCCATTTGGCG
Source organism: Herbaspirillum sp. (assembly GCA_035568435.1). Taxonomy (GTDB): domain Bacteria; phylum Pseudomonadota; class Gammaproteobacteria; order Burkholderiales; family Burkholderiaceae_D; genus Herbaspirillum. The sequence continues at coordinate 14,036 of DATMOE010000120.1, forward strand.
GCGAGGGTCTTGGCCGGGCTCGAAAACTGCGTGAAATAATCGACCTTGTTGGCATTTTTAATCCACGTATCCAGTTTGCCTTGCGCCGCAGCCATGAATCGATAGCTTTCCATTGCGAGATCGCGCGGCTTCTGATCGGCAGCCAGCGCAGCGACTGGTAGCGCAAGAAATAATGCGAAAAATAATACTGGAAGCATTGCTGAAACAAGCGCCGGCAGAAATTGATTACGCATCGTCTTGCCTTCGAAATAAACTGAAGAGTTCTGATCTTACCAGAGCCAACGCCGGTATTTTGAACGGTTAGCTTGTCTTACACGGCGTTGAGATGCACGCCGACACATTGTGCCGAGGCAAAGCGCTAATCTGATGAATGTACCTAGAACATGTCAATGACGGAGGACTTATGCCAGACAAAGCTGCAGCAAAACACATGAAAAAAACGGCTCGCCCAGCGAACGAACCAAAAACGCCGCAGGTACGCGATACCCCGGATGAAATGGCGCTGGACGTCGCCAACGAGTTATCTTTCCCAGCGAGCGATCCGATATCTGTATCGCATATTACTCGCATCGAAAAAGCGCCTGAAACCGCTTCTGCGGCCTACGAGCATCAAAACATCCATGCCGTCAAGAAAGCCAAAGCCAAGACTAGCCACAAACAACATCGATAAATAAACTTTCCATTTGGCATTCAGACCATGCAGGCAATACGGGCGAATTAACAATTGCCCGTTTTTTTTCATATTTTTATTGGAATCCCGTAAAAAACGCTGCAACAAGCTTCTTTGCGTGTACATTGCTCCCATCCAAAACTAACGAATGCCCGCAATGCAAAAAGAAAGCTTTATCCCCGGCAAAGACGCGTCCCTGGAATCGACCATCAGCACCATGCAAGCAAAGCTGGCCGCACGCGGTTTTCGCATGACAGAGTCGTCCCTGCTCAACCCGGTCGATTCGATCTGGTCGGTACACATGCGCGATCAGGATTGCCCGATGCTGTTTTCCAACGGCAAGGGCGCCACCGAGTTAGCCGCACGCGCCAGTGCGCTGGGTGAATTTTTCGAACGGCTCGGCACGCATTATTTCTGGACCCATTTTTATCTCGGCGAAACACGCGCCGAGCGGCCGTTCGTGCATTACCCGCAGGAACGCTGGTTCATGCCCACCGACGACGGTAGCTGGCCTGAAGCGCTGCTCAATCCAGAACTGCACGATTTTTACAATCCCGATGGCGAAATCGACGGCGAAGTATTGGTCGATCTGAATTCGGGCAATGTGGAGCGCGGCATTGTGGCCCTGCCCTACACCCGCCTGCGCGACGGCGCGCAAACCTGGTTTCCGGTCAACATCATCGGCAATCTCTATGTCAGCAACGGCATGGCTGCCGGCAACACGATGAAAGAAGCGCGCAGTCAGGCCTTATCCGAAATATTCGAACGCCATATCAAATATCGCATCATCAGCGAAGGCCTGTGCCTGCCGGAAGTACCGGAAGATGTGATCGCCCGCTATCCCGGCATTGCTGCCGGCATCAAAGGTCTGCGCGATGCCGGCTTCGGCATTCTGGTGCGCGACGCATCGCTGGGCGGCCGCTATCCGGTGATGAACGTCACGCTGCTGCATCCGAACGATCAGGGCTGCTTCGCCAGCTTCGGCGCACATCCGCGCTTTGAAATTGCGCTGGAACGCGCGCTGACCGAACTGCTGCAAGGACGCGCCCTATCGTCGCTGGAAGGTTTCCCCGAACCCGGTTTCGATATGGACGAAATCAATGCTGTGGCCAATCTGGAAATTCATTTTGTCGACTCCAGCGGCGTCATCAGTTGGGACTTCCTCGGCGATACGCCGGATTATCCGTTTGCCGACTGGAATTTCAGCAATACCACCGAAGAAGATTACGCCTGGCTATGCAATTGCATCGCCGAGGAAGGCAAGGATATTTATATCGCCGATTTCGAGGAACAAGGCGCGTACAGTTGCCGCATCCTGGTGCCTGGCATGTCCGAGATTTATCCGGTCGAAGATCTGGAATGGGAAAACAATAGCGTCGGCAACGACATTCGTCCGGCGATGGTGCGTCTGCATGAGCTCAGCGACGAGGAGTGCAGCGAACTGTTAGCCGATCTGCAAACGCTGAATCTGAATGATGAACGCCCGCTGTGGGAAATACTTGGACTGGCGATCCCGCTGGACACCCCCTGGAAAGAATTGCGCATTGGTGAATTGAAGACACTGCTGGCGCTGGCCATCGGCGACACCGAAGCGATCCGGCAAGGCTGCGACTGGATTCATCAATATCGGCAACTCAGCAAACCGCGCCGCAAAGTGTATCGCTGCATCGAAAGCATGCTGTCGGTCGATGGCGCTGCGGATTATCGGCGCGCGATGGTGTTGATGTACGACGCCGAAACCGTGCGTCAAGCCGAAGCGCTGCTCAACCGCAGCGAACGCTTCTTCGGCTTGCACAATCTGGGACCGGATATGGAAGGCAGTGCGATGCATCAAACATTGCTTGCTGCTTACGATAAGTTGTTTGCTTAAATTCTAGGGGCATCTTTTGAGTTTTTCCGTGGAGATGCCCCTTCGACACGGCCTGCTCAGGGCGAACGGAGTTTAGTGAAAATTTAAAGAAAAACCGTTCGCCCTGAGCAGGCCGCAGGCCGTGTCGAAGGGTCACCGCTACAGGTAAAACTTAAAGAATTTATTAAGTGTTGGATGCTAAAGAACCCCGCCCCAAAGGCGGGTTTTTTTTGGCTGCTTCTCGAAAAATTTGCCCAATACCGCAATTTCGGTCAGGACACCGCCTTTGCGAAAACGTATAGTTTGCCTCAGTTAAGAATGCGGAGCGGGGAATATGTCGAAGGCAAAGGCTTATGCGGCGAAGTTCGACAAGGTCTTCGATCACATCGACAAGCGCCTTGATGAGATGCTGACGCTGGAACAGTTGAGTGAAGTGGCGCATTTTTCGAAATACCACTTTCACCGCCAGTTCTCCGAGTACGTCGGCATTAGCGCCATCCGATATGTTCAACTGATGCGACTCAAACGGGCGTCCTACCGCTTGGTCTTCAACCGGCTCGATAAGATCACCGATATTGCATTGGACGCCGGCTTTGAAAATCCAGAATCGTTTTCCCGCGCATTCAAAAACACCTTCGGACAATCGCCCACCGGGTTTCGAAGGAGTCCGGCATGGAAGCCATGGAACGAACGCTATCAATTTTTAAACAGAGAAAGGAAGCAGAACATGGAAATCAGAATAGTCGATTGCGAACACACCAGGGTGGCGGCATTGGAGCATCGCGGCGCGCCTGAATTGGTCAATGATTCGGCCAGCGTATTTATCGAATGGCGTAAGGCAAGCGGATTATCGCCCGTTACATCCAGCAAGACGTATGGCATTGCCTATGACAACCCCGAAACAACCGCGCCGGAGAAATTCCGCTTCGATATTTGCGGCTCGGTAACCGAGGATGTGCCGCTCAACCCGCAGGGCGTGATCGGCAAGGAGATCCCGGGCGGCCGTTGTGCGGTGGTGCGCCATCTCGGTTCTCATGACAGGATTGGCGACAGTGTCCGCTACCTGTATCGGGATTGGTTGCCGGAAAGCGGCGAGGAGCTGCGCGATTTTCCGCTGTATTTCCATTACCTGAACTTGATAACGGAGACGCCTGAGCGTGATCTGGTTACCGACATCTATTTGCCATTGAAATAAACGTAGTCTCTCCTTTTTGTTTTATTACGACAAAGTTGCATTTTTTCTCACCAAAAACGCCGCACTGGTGCAATATCCTGAAAGCCTGTATCAACTGCACGAACGGGCAAGTTGCAGCAAGAAAAAATTAAAATCAAAAATAAAATTTCAAGGAGAACTATTCATGCGTTCATTGCCACGGATACTTGCAATCACCGCCGTCGCCTTCACTAGTGGCCTCATCATCTCACCGTTACTGCAGCACGCACTATCCGAAGCCCATGCAGCCTCGGTATCCGCGCCGGCCATTTACGACCTGTTCAGCATGCAAAGCGCCGACTTGCCGACGACGTCGAACCCCGAGTTGCGCGTCAAGCCGCTGGTCGTCACCGACAACGCCACAGTCGCCCTCCAGATCGGCAACGTGCACAAGCACTACCACGTCCACAACGACGAGATCCAATACATTGTCGAAGGCACCGGCCAGATGTGGGTCGGCAATGAGCGCCACGAAATCAGGCCGGGCATGTTGATTGTGATACCGAAGGGGACGCCGCATTCCGGTACCATCGTCACCAGCGGGCCGATCAAGGCCATCGCGATCAAGATTCCGCCGCAGGCGAGTGACGATGTTGTGTTGGTGGACTGAATTCGGAATTGTCTTTCAGAGACTGCATTCGGCCGATAGTGTTGAAAAACTCTTGCGCGATGCGTATTTTTTGCTAACCTGGTAGCCATCATCA
>DATMOE010000121.1:0-2676 GCA_035568435.1 Herbaspirillum sp.
GCGCTGAAACGGTCATGACTGTATCGCGTGCATTATTCTCTTCGATGGCGCGTGGATTCGAGATCGAGATCGATACTCAAGCAAAAATGGCATTGCCGGAATTTGCTGCGCCGGCCGCAGACTCAACGTTCAACTTTCAACTTTCAACTTTCAACTTTCAACTTTCAACTTTCAACTTTCAACTTTCAACTTTCAACTTCAGCGCCATCGGCTGCGCGTGACCGCAAGCCCTTAGGCATCGGGAACATCACATGTTCTTCAATGCCTTCCAGCACTCGCACGCTTTGGGCGCCGCATTCCTTGAGACGGTCGACCACCGCCTGGACCAGCACTTCCGGCGCCGATGCGCCCGCGGTGACACCGATGCGGCGGCATCCCGCCAGCCAGGCCGGATCAATTTGCGCCGCGCTATCGATCATATAGGCCGGCACGCCTTTTTTCTGGGCCACTTCGCGCAGGCGATTCGAATTCGAGCTGTTCGGACTCCCGACCACAATCACTACATCGGATTGCGGCGCCATGAATTTAACCGCCTCCTGGCGGTTGGTCGTGGCGTAGCAGATATCGGCTTTTTTCGGTTCGCCGATATTCGGAAAACGCTGCTTCAATGCAACGATGATATCGGCGGTATCGTCGACCGATAAGGTGGTCTGCGAAACATAGGCCAGCAGATCGCCGTTAGTCACCTGTAATTTGGCGACATCATCGACGGTCTCCACCAAGTGCATGCCGGCGTCGGCCTGGCCCATCGTGCCTTCCACTTCAGGATGGCCATCATGACCGATCATGACGACTTCCCGGCCATCGCGCCGCATCTTCGCCACTTCGATATGCACTTTGGTCACCAGCGGGCAGGTCGCGTCGAATACCTTCAGGCCGCGTTGCACTGCTTCTTCCTGGACCGCTTTGGAAACGCCATGCGCGGAAAAAATTACGGTATTGCCGGCCGGCACATCGGCCAACTCTTCAATGAAAATGGCGCCTTTATCGCGCAGATCCTTGACCACATACGCGTTGTGGACGATCTCATGGCGGACGTAAATCGGTGCGCCGAACTGCTGCAACGCGCGCTCGACGATTTCAATAGCGCGATCGACGCCGGCGCAAAAGCCGCGCGGTTGCGCCAATACAATTTCAACTGTGGTCTCTGTATTCATTTATAAAATCCCGATGATCTTGACTTCGAATTTCACACTCTGGCCTGCCAGCGGATGGTTGAAATCGAACAAAGCGCCGAGGTCGTCGATCTCACGCAACACCCCGGCAAAGCGACCGCCGCCCGGCGCGGCAAAATCGACTAGATCGCCGATGCGATAGTTCTCGTCGAGATTCGAATTTTGGTCCAGCGTTGCGCGCGAGACTCTTTGCACCAGATCTGGATTGCGCGGCCCGAATGCCTGCTCTGGAGCCAATTCGAAATCATGATGCGTGCCCTCCGGCAGACCGATCAAACACGTTTCCAGAAACGGCGCCAATTGACCGCTACCGAACTGCAGCGTCGCAGGATTGCCTTCAAAGGTACTGACGATATTAATGTCGTCCATCGAAGCCAAGCGGTAATGCAAGGTCAGATAGGCAGATTCGGTAACGATAACAGGGGAAATATTAGTCATGAAAATCGAAAATGGTGGATAAACGCCGGCCGTGGGCACAGATCCCAACAGCTTTAATCCTATGCGCGCTCATTGTAAACTACGTTGCCCGCCGATGGTTTTTCAGCCAGCAGTCCGTCCGATCAACCTTCGTCAGGAGTTACCGCTTGTCTATTCATCATTGGCCCGAAGAACAACGTCCGCGCGAGCGCTTGATTAAACATGGCGCAGCGGCCCTCTCGGATGCCGAATTACTGGCAATTTTCCTGCGCACCGGCATTGCCGGCAAAAGCGCCGTCGATCTGGGCCGCGACCTGACTTCGCATTTCGGCTCGTTAAGCGCATTATTTTCCGCCTCTTTATCGACCTTCTCAGCCATCCATGGCATGGGTCCAGCCAAATACGCGCAATTGCAGGCGGTGCTGGAACTGGCCCGCCGTTCGCTCGCCGAAGAACTACGAACCGGTGTGCAGTTAAGCGCACCGCGCCCAGTCAAACAATATTTGCAACTGGTCTTTAGCGGCAAAAAACACGAATGCTTCATTGCCTTGTTTCTCGATGTGAAAAATCGCCTGATCAAAAGCGAAGAACTGTCGCGTGGCACACTGACGCATGCCAGCGTGCATCCGCGTGAAGTAGTCAAAGCGGCATTGGCCAATAACGCCGCCAGCATCATTCTTGCGCATAACCACCCGTCAGGCGTTACCGAGCCCAGCGCAGCCGACCTGAGCATCACCGCCACGCTGAAACAGGCGCTGGAGCTGATGGACGTGCGCGTATTGGATCATCTGATCATTGCAGGCAACAATGTATATTCGTTTGCAGAACACGGACTGCTATGAGGCTAATGCTGTTCAGTTAAGACGCTGTCAGGCGGGAGTGTGGCGGGCTGTGAAGCAAGCTGTGATAAAGAAAACTGTGATACATAAAATAGGCGCTGCTAGTGTGCTGCCCCGTAAATTGTTAAATTTTAACCATTTAAGATTACACAATTAATTTTCACAAGTCATTGAAATTCAAACAAATTTTCGCTATACTCACTTTTTTTCCAATTTCGGAAATATTTTAGGGGGTGAAATATGGC
>DATMOE010000122.1:0-4587 GCA_035568435.1 Herbaspirillum sp.
GAGCAGTATATCTGCGCTCTGCATTTCGCGTGCGGCGCGCAAATGAGCGCCTATGCGCTTACTGTACCGAGACACGTTAAATAAATAAAAAAAGGGTTACGTATTTGAACGTAACCCTTTGGTTTTGCTGGTGGCCCCCCCGTGAGTCGAACACGGCACCAACGGATTATGAGTCCGCTGCTCTAACCAAGCATGAGCTAGGGGGCCCTTAAACTGGCAATAAAAATACTTAAGAAAATGCCGGGAAAGGACATCATTCCCGGCAACAGATCAATTACCTTCGAGGAAGCTTTTCAGCTTATCGGAACGCGATGGATGGCGCAACTTGCGCAATGCTTTCGCTTCTATTTGACGAATCCGCTCACGCGTTACGTCGAATTGCTTGCCGACTTCTTCCAGTGTGTGATCGGTCGACATTTCAATACCGAAACGCATGCGCAAGACTTTTGCTTCGCGTGGCGTCAACGAGTCCAGAATGTCCTTGACCACGCCGCGCATCGAAGCGTGCAACGCTGCATCGGCAGGCGCCAATGTGTTGTTGTCTTCGATGAAATCGCCCAGATGTGAATCGTCGTCGTCGCCGATCGGTGTTTCCATCGAGATCGGTTCTTTCGCGATCTTCATGATCTTGCGAATCTTGTCTTCCGGCATTTCCATCTTGATCGCCAGTGTCGCTGGGTCCGGCTCAGCACCGGTTTCCTGCAGAATCTGACGCGAAATGCGATTCATCTTATTGATGGTTTCGATCATGTGCACCGGAATACGGATGGTGCGCGCCTGGTCGGCGATCGAGCGCGTGATGGCTTGACGAATCCACCATGTTGCGTAAGTCGAGAATTTGTAGCCGCGACGATATTCAAACTTATCGACCGCTTTCATCAAGCCGATATTGCCTTCCTGGATCAAATCCAGGAATTGCAAACCGCGATTGGTGTATTTTTTCGCAATCGAAATCACCAGCCGCAAGTTGGCTTCGGTCATTTCGCGCTTGGCGCGACGCGCCTTCATTTCACCGGCCGTCATCTTCTTGTTGATGCCGCGCAGATCGGGCAGCGGCAATACTACACGCGCTTGCAGGTCGATCAGCTTTTGTTGCAATTCCTTGATGGTCGGTACGTTGCGGCCCAGCACAATACTGTAATTGTGGTTGGCGCTTACTTCACCGTCGATCCAGTCCAGATTGGTTTCATTGCCGGGGAAAACTTTGATGAAATGCGGACGCGGCATGTTGCACTTATTGACCGCGACATCCAGAATCTGTCTTTCGATCTGACGTACCTGATTGACTTGGTCGCGCAATGTATCGCACAGCTTTTCAACGACTTTTGCCGTAAAACGAATGCCCAGCAATTCGCTGGAGATCGTTTCCTGCGCCTTGATGTAAGGCTTGGAGTTGTAGCCCTCTTTTTCAAAGGCTTTACGCATTCTGTCGAACTGGGTCGAGATGGTGGCGAATTTAGCCAGCGCGTCGCGCTTGAGTTGTTCCAGCTGTTCGGCGGAGAAGCCCGCTGCGCCGGAAGCGTTCGGTGTTTCTTCTTCGTCCTCGCCTTCGTCTTCTTCTTCCTCGTCCTCGTCGTCTTCATCGTCCGCAGCAACAACGGGCGCAGCTGGTGTTTCATCGCTGGCGTTCATGTCGACCAAGCCATCGACGATTTCGTCGATCTTGATTTCGTCCTTGGCGATTTTTTCGGCAGCGACCAGAATTTCCATAATCGTGGTCGGACATGCAGAAATCGCCTGAATCATATCTTTCAGGCCATCTTCAATACGTTTTGCAATTTCGATTTCGCCTTCGCGCGTCAGCAACTCAACCGAACCCATTTCACGCATATACATGCGGACCGGATCGGTGGTGCGGCCAAAGTCGGAATCTACCGTTGACAAGGCCGCTTCAGCGGCAGCTTCGGCATCGTCGTCGCTGGCAACGTTGGCGACGTTGTCGGACAACAGCAAGGTTTCAGCATCTGGAGCGTGCTCCGACACCGAGATGCCCATGTCATGGAAAGTGCCGATAATGCCTTCGATCGCTTCAGGATCGACGATATTTTCAGGCAGATGGTCGTTAATTTCAGAGAAGGTCAGGAAGCCGCGCTCTTTACCGAGCTTGATCAGTGTCTTCAGCTTTTGCCGGCGATTTTCGAGTTCTTCTTCGCTGGCTTCGGTATCGGACGAGAATGCGTCTTTCAGCAAGGCCTTTTCTTTGGCCTTGCGATCTTTCGCCTTGGCTTTGTCGACCGCCTTCAATTCGGCGCGTTCGACCGCATTCAACGCTGCGATTTCATCGTTTTCAGGCTGGAATTCTTTTGGTTTGCGGCCGCGGCGGCCCGGTACTTTGACCGATGGCAGGATATAGCCTGAAGTATCGATTGCCGCCAGAGTGGCCGCGTCGGTAGTCTGGCTGACGCCGGAACCGATCATCACGCTGGTGTCTTTCACCTCTGGGACGATGGCTTTAGCTGCTGGTTTGACGATTTTCGACTCGAGTTTCTTAGTTGTCACGGAAGCTTTCAATTGCACTGGAACCGGCTTTGCAGCAGTGGTTCTAGATGAGTTACTTTTCAGGGGTGCCTTGACCGCCTTGGCGGTAGCAGGGCTTACTGCTTTCGCAGCGCCGGCACCGGCGCCACGTTTGATCGGGGCCGTTACTTTGGCCACTGCCGGACGGGCGCTGGTTTTGGCAACAACGGCGGTGACGGGCTCCTTGCGGCTTGCCGCCTTCACGGGAGCGGGCCTGACGGCCGTTTTCGCCGTTGTTTTCGGTGCCGCTTTGCCGACGGCAACTTTACTAATGGCCGGTTTCGCGCTCAGCTTGCCCGGTGCGCTTGATACTTTTTTCAGTGTATTTGCAGGTTTCTTCATTTCCACTCGCCATAGAATCAAAGCCAAAAGCTATTTGCACTCATTGCGCACAGTCTGATTCCACAACCCCGGCACCGACTTATTGGGTTGCCTGCGCAATACTCTCGATTATCTCTTTCTTCAATGGGCGGTATTGACAGAATCGCCCCAAATTATCCTGAATTTCCTTGAATGATCTTGTATAGCCTGTCGTATAGCCCGTCTCACACTATTTGGTATTGTTTCGCCCAAAATCAATGCTGCTATCCTGAACGAAAGCTTTCGAGTATAGCATATGGAGACACATCTTCTCATCTCAAGCCACACCTTACTTGCCTAAAATACCGGCTATCAGCGCTGGCCGATTTCCGTCAAGCCTTGCCGCCGTAATAACTCTTGCTGCAAGCTCAAGTCCCGATAGCGCATTTTTGCCGCGTCATCCGCCAATCCGCCGTCAATCAACTGATTGAGCTCTTCTGTCAGCGCCTGCATCCGCATCTTGCGAATGGCGTCCGACAGCGCGAACCGCGCAGTTTCCGCATCTGATTCCGATTCCGCAGCGATTTCAGCAATCATCGGCTCAAAATCGGGGCCGGCCTGGCGTAGATGCTCTGCCAACACGGCGAAATTGGCATGTTCGCCCATAGCGCGGCCGGCCGCAATCAATTGCCCCAGCATCTCAGCATGATCCGGCGCGCATTGCATAAAAGCATCCATCGCATGCTGATCCAGATCCGCCGCCAGCAATGGATGCGCCACCAGCAAACGCATGATCTGGCGCCCCAGACCCACCGGCGGAGTACGCTTGCCTTTCGGCGGCGCCGGCCGGCCACGGGCAATCGGGCTGGCCAATTCGAACAAACTTTCGATTTCCCCGACGGTCGATTGCGTCATATTGGCCAAACTGCGCACAATCTGCAGCCGCAGCGACGATGGCGGCATGGCCTGCAACAGCGGCTTGGCGTCGAACTGGGTTCTGGCACGGCCTTCCAGCGTAGTCAAATCGTAATCGGCGGCCGCTTCCTTCAGCAAAAACTGCGAAAACGGCATGGCATCGTTTACCTCCCGTTCAAACGCTTCCGCGCCGAATTCCCGCACATAACTGTCAGGATCATGCTCGGTCGGCAAAAACAGGAATTTGATGGTTTTATTGTCGCTCGCATGGATCAAACAAGCATCCAGCGCGCGCCGCGCCGCGCGACGTCCCGCCTTGTCGCCATCGAAGCTGAAAATCACATGGTCAGTCTGACGCAACAGTTTTTGCACGTGAATCGGCGTACAAGCTGTGCCCAGCGTAGCGACCGCCTGCGGAAATCCCAACTGGGCCAGACCGATCACATCCATATAACCTTCGGTCACCAGTACATAACCGGCTTCGCGGATAGCCTGGCGCGCCTCAAACAATCCATATAATTCGCTACCCTTTTGGAACAGCGGCGTTTCCGGTGAGTTCAAATATTTTGGTTCGCCGCCATCCATGACGCGGCCGCCAAAGCCGATCACCTGGCCTTTTGTATTTCTGATTGGAAACATAATGCGATCGCGGAAGCGATCGTAGCGCTTACGATTGGCGCCCTCATCGTCGGTCTTGTCGATCACCAGACCGGCCTCGACCAACGCACCGGCCTCATAATCGGGGAAAGCCTGGCGCAGACCATCCCACTCGTCAGCCGCATAACCGAGCCCGAATCGCGCCGCCACTTCGCCGGTCAGCCCGCGCCCTTTCAGATAGGCAACCGCATGCTGCGC
>DATMOE010000123.1:0-3027 GCA_035568435.1 Herbaspirillum sp.
CGCCGCGCCGCTGACACACGGCGCCGCCGGCTGGCAAATGAACGGCGCCGCGTTCCGTCAGCTCGACGCTTTCGGCATGGCCTATTCCTCAGATGGACGCGTGCTGCTCAACGAAGATGGCAGCATGGTCTCGCCGCAGGCCGGCCCGCATCGTCTGGCCGTTGACGGCGTCACGCTAGCCTGCGTGCAACTGCCCACCACCCTGCCGACACTCGACGAACTGCTGGGCCGCAGCGTGGGCGGCACACTGATCGATCCATCGAATATCGCTGCCAAATTGCTGGAATTAACAGCGACGCCACGCGATCACGTATTTACGCTTCATGCAGAGCTTGAAGGCCAAAAACTTGGCCCCATATTCGAACGATTACTGCAAGGCTGGCGAGCGCAGGGATACGATCTGGTCTCGATGGGCGATTATTACCGGCGCATACAGAACCAAACCCGGGAGGAAACGGTCAATTCATCGGTGGATTCACTGACGGATTTACCGGCGAATTTACCGATATTCCCGTTACATTGGGGGTCATTGCCGGGACGCTCTGGAGACATGATCGTCCAACCCGTGAATGCCATCGCTGCTGCAGGAAACTGACAATCAACACTGGGGCCTATTTTGACAGCAGACACTTTATCCATCACCAACCTGACAGTGCCCGACTTCTCTGCCGCGATGACCAGCGGCAAAACCTTCAACCTGGCCGATTACCGCGGCAAAAATCTGGTCATTTATTTCTATCCAAAAGACAACACGCCCGGCTGTACCGCGGAAAGCATCCATTTTCGTGACCTGGCTCCGCAATTTGCCCGCAACAACGCCGCAATCTTCGGCATCAGCCGCGATAGCCTGCGCTCGCATGAAGGCTTCAAATCCAAGCTCGACCTGCCGTTTGAACTGATTTCCGACCCGGATGAATCGCTTTGCCTGATGTTCAACGTCATGAAAATGAAAAACATGTACGGCAAGCAAGTAAGAGGCATCGAACGCAGTACTTTTTTGATTGACGGTAATGGCAAATTGGTGAAAGAATGGCGTGGAGTAAAAGTGCCAGGACATGTCGATGATGTCCTGGAATTGTTAAAAACACTGGCTTGATGCATTCTGCGAATACGGCGTGGCGGCCGACAAGCTACGATTTAATGCGATACCTAATAAACACGCCAAGCAATTGATTTCATTATCCATTTTCTTGAAAAGCCGTTCTTGGAGCAGGCCAAAAGCCTCCCAAAACGGCTTTTTTACTTTGCGTTTTGTATCAAGTAATTTTGTAACAGGTAAGTTAGCACCAGGCAGTTTCGTTTTAAGTGGTTTCCCTATAGCAACCGTACCGAATTGCCGAGTAAGTGCACAGGGCGCGCCAAATGCGAAACGAGAAGCGGAGCCGTACGTGAGTACGGTGAGCACCGCAGTTTTGTAGTTGGCGCGCCCTCTGCGCTTCATCGGTAATTCCTCACACATAGAGGTCTTATGCCCCTGCCAAAACCGCCGAGTAAACCCGCTGCGTTACTTGCAGCCAGTGATTATCCGAAAGCTACACCCGGCAAAGTTGTCAAACCCGTCATCGCCCTGGTCGAATCGAATCAGCGCCCCCGCACGACCAGCACAACCGAAGCAAACGTCACCTCGCTTGCAGCGCAGCCGGCAGCCGCGCCACAAGCCAAAATCAGCGGCAAGACATTACTCGAAAAACCACGCCCGGCACCAAAAATTGTAGACACGCGGGCCAAATCGCAGACTAGCCGCACTGCCGACAAGAGCGGCCTCACCAAGCTGTTCGTGCTCGATACCAACGTGCTGATGCATGATCCAACATCGCTGTTCCGTTTTGAAGAACACGATATCTACCTGCCGATGATCACGCTCGAAGAGCTGGATAATCACAAAAAAGGCATGACCGAAGTGGCCCGCAATGCGCGCCAGATTTCGCGTTCGCTGGACGCATTGATCTGCGACATCGCCGAAGATGCAATCGATCAAGGCATCTTGCTCTCCAAACTGGGCAATAAAGACGCCAAGGGCAGACTGTATTTCCAGACCAAACTGCAGAACGCCGTCCTGCCCGAAGGCCTGCCGGAAGGTAAAGCGGACAACCAAATCCTGGGTGTAGTACGCGCGCTGGATATGCAATTTCCAGAGCGTCCGGTGGTGCTGGTGTCGAAAGACATCAACATGCGCATCAAAGCCCGCGCAATCGGCCTGCCGGCTGAGGATTATTTCAACGACCATGTGCTGGAAGATACCGATCTGCTGTATTCCGGCATCCAGCAATTGCCCGACGACTTCTGGAACAAACACAGTAAAGGCATGGAGTCGTGGCAGGAAAACAAGCACGGCACCGGTTATACCTACTATCGCGTGACCGGCCCGGCGGTGTTGACGATGCTGGTCAATCAGTTCATCTTCATCGAACCGAAAAACGGCGAACCGGCATTTTACGGACAAGTCACGCAGATCAACGGCAGAACCGCCGTCTTGCAAACCCTGCGCGACTACGGCCACGCCAAAAACAGCGTCTGGGGCATCACCGCCCGCAATCGCGAACAGAATTTTGCGCTGAACCTGCTGATGAATCCCGAATGTGATTTCGTCACATTGCTGGGACAAGCCGGCACCGGCAAAACGCTGCTGGCGCTGGCAGCCGGTCTGGCCCAGGTACTGGAAACCAAAACCTACAACGAAATCATCGTGACCCGCGTCACGGTGCCGGTCGGTGAAGACATTGGTTTCCTGCCCGGTACCGAGGAAGAAAAGATGGGGCCATGGATGGGCGCATTCGACGACAATCTGGAAGTGCTCAACAAATCGGACTCCGAAGGCGGCGAATGGGGTCGCGCCGCAACGCAGGATCTGATTCGTTCGCGCATCAAAATCAAGTCGCTCAACTTCATGCGCGGCCGCACCTTCGTCAACAAATTCCTGATCATCGACGAAGCGCAGAATTTGACGCCGAAGCAAGTCAAGACGCTGGTCACACGTGCCGGCCCGGGCACCAAGATTATCTGCCTGGGTAACATCGCGCAGATCGA
>DATMOE010000124.1:0-2030 GCA_035568435.1 Herbaspirillum sp.
TACCGAAGATGCGCACTTTTATGCGGAGCAGGCATGAGTATCGAAGTTCAAAATATCAATAAGCGCTTTGGCCAATTCGTTGCGCTGAATAATATCTCGCTGAATTTTCCGGCCGGCGAGCTGACTGCGTTGCTGGGGCCGTCGGGATGCGGCAAGACGACATTGCTGCGCATTATCGCCGGTCTGGAATCGCCCGATTCCGGCAACGTCTTGCTGGACGGTGAAGATGCTTCGGCGCGCCACGTGCGCGAGCGGCAGGTCGGTTTCGTGTTTCAGCATTATGCGTTGTTCAAACACATGACCGTGTTTGAAAACATCGCTTTCGGTCTGCGCGTCAAAGGGCGCCGCGAACGGCCATCGGAAGCGGTGATCCGCGAGAAGGTTAAAAAATTGCTGGAGTTGGTGCAGTTGGATTGGCTGGCTGATCGCTATCCGCCGCAATTGTCCGGCGGTCAGCGTCAACGTATTGCGCTGGCGCGGGCGCTGGCGGTAGAGCCGCGGGTGTTGCTGCTGGATGAGCCGTTCGGCGCGCTGGACGCCAAGGTGCGTAAAGAGTTGCGGCGCTGGTTGCGCCGCTTGCATGACGATCTGCATGTGACCAGTATTTTCGTGACGCACGATCAGGAAGAGGCGCTCGAAGTGGCCGATCAGATCGTGCTGATGAACAAGGGCAATGTCGAACAGATCGGCGCGCCGGCCGATGTCTACAATCATCCGGCTTCGCCTTTCGTCTACGGTTTTCTGGGGAACGTTAATCTGTTCCACGGGCGTGTGCATGAAGGCGTGCTGGAGTCCGGCGGCGCCAGTTTCGATGCGCCGGATCACGCCGAAGCGCAGGATGCCAAAGGCATCGCCTACGTGCGGCCGCACGATCTTGAGATCGATCGGTATACCGCCGAGGCCGGGGCCGGCGCCGAGGGTATCCCGGCACGCTTGCGCCGCGCGCATGCGATCGGGCCGCTGGCGCAACTCGAATTGGAGCGTGAAGATAATCACGAGCTGATCGAAGCGCTGATCTCGAACGAACGCTTTGCGCAACTGGCTTTGAAAGAGGGCGAAATGCTGCTGGTACGACCGAAGCGTTTGCAGGTTTTTGTTGAGCCGGGGCCTGCTGCCAGAGACGATATCCGATGAATTTCCAACAATTGCGTTCGATCCGCGAAGCCGCCCGTTGCGGTTTCAATCTGACCGAAGTGGCCAATGTATTGTTTACGTCGCAACCGGGCGTGAGCCGTCAGATTCGTGAACTGGAAGATGAACTTGGCGTCGAGATTTTCGAGCGCAATGGTAAACGGCTGACTGGATTGACCGAGCCGGGTAAGGGTATTCTGCATATTGTCGAGCGTTTGCTGCTGGAGGCGGAAAATCTGCGCCAGGCCAGTAATGAATATGCCGGCGAGCAAAGCGGCACCTTGGCCATTGCCACCACGCATACCCAGGCGCGTTATGTTCTGCCGCAAGTCGTGCAGACTTTTCGCACAGCGTTTCCGCAGGTGCGCATCGCGTTACAGCAAAGTTCGCCGGAGCATATCGCCGAATGGGTGATCTCGGGCAAGGCCGACGTCGGCATCGCGACCGAAGGCCTGAGTCAATTCAAGGAGCTGGTGTCTTTCCCTTGCTATACCTGGAGTCACGTGGTGGTGGTGCCGGAGGGGCATGCACTGCTGGCATTGCCCGGCCCGTTGACATTGGCCGATCTGGCGGCACACGCGCTGATTACCTATGACATCGGCTTCACCGGCCGCAGCCATATCGACACCGCATTCCGTAGCGCCGGGCTGGATACCGATATTGTGCTCACAGCGATGGATTCCGATGTGATTCAGCAATATGTTGCGCTTGGTCTTGGGGTCGGCATTGTGGCGTCGATGGCGCTGGAGCAGGGACGTCATCACGGCTTGCATGCGATCGAGGCATCGCATTTGTTCGCACCGAACATTACGCGGCTGGCGGTACGGCGCGGCGCTTATCTCCGCGCTTATACCTATGATTTCATTTTACGGTTTGCGCCGGAATTGACGCGGGCTGCT
>DATMOE010000125.1:0-20543 GCA_035568435.1 Herbaspirillum sp.
TGGAAAGAACGGGGAGGTGTGGAAGGTCGGGTTTCATCTCAATAATCGATCTGACCCGGCATCAGTTGTGCCGGCAGCCTGAAGGTGAGGCGGAACAGACATCCCGGCCACTTTGCCTGCGTGCTGCGGGGGTTATTGAAAATTTCGACTGTGGCATTGTGCTGTTGCGCGATCTCACGCACGATCGCCAGACCGAGGCCGCTGCCGGTGTCGTGGGTGCCGAGAATGCGATAGAAGCGACCGAATACCAGAGCGCGTTCCGTTGGTGCAATGCCGGGGCCGGTATCTTCGACTTCAAGAATGGCGACGGCTTTGGCGGCATCGATATACGTGCGTACGGTGATGCTGCCTTGCCGGGGCGTGTAATGCAGTGCGTTGTCGAGCAGATTGACCAGTAGTTCACGCAGCATGATCGGATCGCCGGCGATGGTGACCGGATACGAGGGCTGCTCGAAGCCGAGATCGATCTGCTGTGCAAACGATAACGGCACTAGATCCTGCATCACGTTGCGCGCCAGTAGCGATAGCTCGACTGGCGCCAGTGCGCTGGTGTGCGTTTGCACGTTTTCAGCCCGCGCCAGCGAGAGTAATTGGTTGACCAGGCGGGTCGCCGATTCCGAGCTCTTTGCGACTTGTTCCAGTGAGCGATGGATGTCGGCGCGATCGGTTTGGCGCAGCGCCAGTTCGGCTTGCATGCGCATTCCGGCCAGCGGCGTTTTCATCTGATGGGCGGCATCGGCGATGAAACGTTTTTGGACTTCGATGGTTTGCGCCAGGCGTGCCAACATATCGTTGAGCGAGCGTACCAGCGGTGAGATTTCTTCCGGCACTTGTCCGGTTTCGATCGGGCTCAGGTCATCCGGGCGGCGCATCCGCACGCGGCGCTGTAGTTCGCTCAGCGGCGAGAGGCCGCGCGCCAGCGCAAACCAGATCAGCGCCAGCGCGATCGGCAGAATAACGAATTGCGGCAGGATGACGCCTTTGATAATATCGTTGGCGAGTTGGGTGCGTTTGTCCAGGGTTTCGCCGACTTGCACCAGCGCTAGTCGCGGCGGTTGCTGCGGCTGCGTTTGGCGTTGCGCGTGAGGTTTGCGCAGATCGACTTTGGCATAGGCGACGCGGATATCGGCGCCATGCAGGACGGCGTTATAAAACTGCACGGCGCCGATCGGTAATTTTTCGTCGATCGCCGGCGGTTGGGGCAGCTCGGGGTCGCCTTCGATATATTCGCCGTTGAGGCCGGTAATCTGAAAGTAAATCGTGTCGACCTCATCTGCACGCAGCAGATCGCGCGCCGATGGCACCAGGGTGGTGCCGACTTTGCCGTTGATTTCGGTCACTTGTTGCGCTAGCACGGTGACATCGTCTTCCAGCGCACGGTCGAAAGGCTGATTGGCAATCGATTGTGCGATCAGATAGGT
Organism: Herbaspirillum sp.; assembly: GCA_035568435.1. Taxonomy (GTDB): domain Bacteria; phylum Pseudomonadota; class Gammaproteobacteria; order Burkholderiales; family Burkholderiaceae_D; genus Herbaspirillum. The sequence continues at coordinate 1,422 of DATMOE010000125.1, forward strand.
AATGGCGATACTCAGCGGCCAGAGTAATAGCAAGGGCGCCAGCATCCAGTCGAGAATTTCGCCGAACAATGAATGCTGCGCACCTTCCACGCCGGATTCGTCATCGGTATCGCGCATGATCCAGCGGCCCGAAATGCGTTTTAAACGCCGACCAGCGGATGATGACCGTTCAGACTATTCGGAGGCGCGGGTTGTGCGGGTTGTGTTGATTGTGTGGCGTCCGGCAGTTTTTCCAGGCAGTAGCCGAGACCTCGGACCGTGGCGATCCGCACGCCGCCGACTTCAATTTTTTTGCGCAGCCGGTGAACGTAGACTTCGATCGCATTGTTGCTGACTTCCTCGCCCCATTCGCATAAGTGATCGACCAGTTGCTCCTTGGAAACCAGGCGGCCGGTGCGCAGTAATAGGATTTCCAGCAGGCCGAGCTCACGGGCCGATAGATCGAGCATCTGATCGTTGATATAGGCGATGCGGCCGACCTGATCGTAGCTGAGCGGGCCGTGTTTGACGACGGTGGGGCCGCCGCCCGCGCCGCGCCGCGTCAGGGCCCTTACGCGCGCTTCCAGTTCGGATAGCGCGAATGGTTTAGCCATGTAGTCGTCGGCGCCCAGATCGAGCCCCTGAACCCGTTGTTCGACTGAATCGGCGGCAGTCAGGATCAGTACCGGCAGGTGCGAATTACGGGCGCGCAGGCGGCGCAATACTTCCTGACCGGACATTTTCGGCAGCCCCAGGTCCAGAATCAGCAAATCGAAATCCTGCGTCGATAGCGCTGAATCGGCTTCGACGCCGGTTTTGACGCAATCGGTCGCGTAGCCGGAATGGCGCAGCGAGCGGGTTAAACCATCGGCAAGTACGCTATCGTCTTCGGCAAGCAGAATGCGCATGGTGGCTGGTCCGGTCAGAGTTGTACAACATTAACAACGTGAATAACAGATATAGCAGTCGGTATAGTCTAGTTTGTTTCCGGGGGAGCAGCAAGACGCGGTTTTTTACAGCTTTCGCAGGGGAAATCATAGCCCGCAGATCGGTGGCCGGACTAAAATAGCCGCGACACATTGACTGCGCATTGATTGCGAACAACCGCGGTATCACAGGCGGTAATACGAAAGGGAAATAGGATGCAGACGGGAAAAATTGCGCTGGTGACGGGCGCCGGTTCCGGTATCGGCCGGGCCATCGCGCTGGCGCTGTTGGGTGCGGGTTATTCTGTGGTGCTGGCGGGACGGCGGTTGGGTGCGCTGGAAGAGACCATCACCTTAGCCGGCGCAGACGGCCGGCGTGCGCTGGCGGTGTCGGCCGATGTCAGCGATCCGGTTTCGGTAAAGGCTTTGTTTGCGCAGGTGCGCACGCATTTCGGCAGGCTGGATTTGTTGTTTAACAACGCCGGCGTTTTTGCGCCGCCGGCGTCGTTGGAAGAGCTCGGTTTCGAGCAATGGCAAGCGGCCGTGTCCATCAATCTGACCGGCGCTTTTCTCTGTACGCAGGAAGCGTTCAAAATCATGAAGGCGCAGCAACCGCGGGGCGGACGGATTATCAATAACGGTTCGATCGCAGCGCATGCGCCGCGGCCTTGTTCGGTAGCGTACACCGCAACCAAGCACGCGATTACGGGCTTGACCAAGAGTGCTTCGCTGGACGGACGTCAATACGATATCGCTTGCGGGCAGATCGATATCGGGAATGCTTCCACCGATATGACGGCGCGGATGGAACAAGGTATTTTGCAAGCGAACGGTTCGGTACAGGTCGAGCCGACCATGGCGGTGGCGCATGTTGCCAATGCCGTGCTTTATATGGATAGTCTGCCGCTGGATGCGAATGTGCAGTTCATGACGGTGATGGCGACCAAGATGCCGTTTATCGGGCGCGGCTAAGCGAAAATATCCCGGCAGCGCTGAGAAACGCTGCCGGGATATTTTTGTGGCTGTCAGATTCGGATTTACGAATGTAGCAGCGCTTTGAGCTCACCGGACTCATGCATTTCATTCATGATGTCGGAGCCGCCTACAAATTCGCCGTGCACATACAGTTGCGGCACGGTAGGCCAATTCGAATATTCCTTGACGCCTTGACGCACTTCTGGATTTTCCAGCACGTTAACGGTGACAAGATTGTTGACGCCGTTGGCTTTGAGCAGCTGGATCGCGCGCCCGGAAAAACCGCATTGTGGAGATTGCGCGGTGCCTTTCATGAACAGGACGATCGGGTTGGCCGTCACCGTTTCTTTGATCCACTCTTGTACGTCACTCATGGCAAAACCCTCAAATAATTAACAGAATGCGTTCATTATATGAAAAACACCGTAAGTGTGTCGGATTGCTGCATTATTTGTGGGACCGCCCATGAAAAACGCCCCAGTTCAATGTTGAACTGAGGCGTTTTCGCTTATTGCTTATCCTTCCCTATAGCGACGGCACTGCTACCGGCTCTTCGGACATCCGCTTGAACCCGGAATGGTGCTCCTGCACTCTATTCTTGTATTTCATGACCTGACGGTCCAGTTTGTCCATTAAACAGTCGATTGCGGCATACATATCCTGGGCAATGCCCTCGGCGTGCATATCCTTTCCCTTAACGCGCAAAGTAATTTCAGCTTTTTGTCGTTTTTCTTTTTCAGTCAGCTTATCCACGCTCAGTATTACGGTGATGTCCAAGACATCGTCAAAGTGCCGCTTGATGCGCGACAGCTTGCTCTCTACGTATTCACGGATGGCGGGGGTTAATTCGAGGTGATGTCCACTAATTGTCAGGTTCATACAACGCTCCTTAGTGAAGTTGCCGGCGGTTCATCTTGACGGCCGGATATCGGCGCGAACACGGCAACGGTACGGATGGTAGATCTGCCGGGAGATGGGGTTTCGGGTACTCAAATGTTACGGATGAAGAAAACTATTTATATCTTATAAAGATTTACGAAGGGTAACTGATGGAATTTTCAATACTTCACGATACTTCGCCACGGTGCGTCTGGCGACGACCATGCCTTGTTCCGCGAGCATGTCCGCGATTTTGCTGTCAGAGAAGGGATTTTTGGTGTCTTCAGCTCCTATCAATTGTTTGATTAGCGCTCTGATTGCCGTTGACGATGCTTCGCCGCCGGCATCGGTAGTGACGTGACTCCCGAAGAAGTACTTTAACTCAAACATGCCATGCGGTGTAAGCATGTATTTTTGAGTTGTAACACGGGAAATAGTGCTCTCGTGCAGGCCCAGTGTATCAGCTATTTCGCGCAGCACAAGGGGGCGCATCGCAACTGCGCCATGCGAGAAAAAATTACGCTGGCGTTCCACAATCGCCTGTGAGACACGCAGGATGGTGTCGAAACGCTGGCGCATATTTTTGATCAGCCATTTGGCATCCTGCAATTGCGAGCCGAGTGAAGTCTCGCCTTTTTGCTGTTTCAGCGCGTTGGCATACAAGGCATTAATACGCAGGCGTGGCATTACTTCGCGGTTGAGCGTCACACGCCAGTCGCCCTTGCTGAATTTGACGATGACATCAGGCACGACATAATCGGATGCGGCGCCGGAATATGCAGCGCCGGGATGGGGATCGCAGGCGCGGATGACGGTCTGCGCCTCACGCAAATCTTCGTCATCGCAATCCAGCGCTTTTTTGATTTTATTGAAATCGCGTTGTGCAAATTGCGGCAGGTGCGCAGTCACAATCGCCAAGGCCAGCCGGCGCGTAATGAACGGCACATTCGCCATGCGCCTGATTTGAATGGCCAGACATTCCGAGGCATCGCGGGCGCCGATGCCGGGCGGATCGAAGGTCTGCAGCATATTCAATGCAATCTGCAATTCCTGCAGGTCGATTTCCAGTTCGGACGGCAGGCGGCCATGGATATCTTCCAGCGACTCTTCCAGATAGCCGCGTTCATCCAGCGCATCGATGAGCAATTCCAGCAACGCGCGATCGCGCATGTCGCGCACCGACAGCCGCATTTGTTCGAGCGCATATTCGCGCAGCGTCATTTCATTGGCTTCGAGCTGCGGCCTGCTGTTTTCGTCGTCGCTGCTTTTCGATACGCGGCCGATGTCGTTGTTGTTCCAGTCGCCATCGTCGAACGACGATTGTTCGCCGTTTTCCTGTCCCTCGCCGCCTTCGGCGCCGGTAGATTGCTCGGTTGCGATGGGCTCCTCGGATGGCGGCTTATCGGCCGTATTGCCAAGCTCGACTGGCGGCGCATTGATCAGCGCGCCATCGGCCATCAGCCGGGTGGCGTGATCGAGCGCATCGTCGAGCCGCTCCAGCAACGGGTTGTCGGTCAGCATCTGCTCCAACTCTTGATGCAATTCCAACGTCGACAATTGCAGCAGTCGGATCGACTGTTGCAATTGCGGCGTCAGCGCAAGATGTTGCGATGTGCGGAGTTGGAGGGATTGTTTCATCGGTGGCTATGGCGCATTTACATGCGGAAGTGTTCGCCGAGATAAACCCTGCGTACCGATTCATTGGCGATAATTTCATCCGGGCTGCCGCTGGCAAGCACTGTGCCTTGATTGATGATGTAAGCACGGTCGCAAATACCCAGCGTTTCCCGCACATTGTGATCGGTGATCAGCACGCCGATGCCGCGTTCTTTGAGAAAACGCACGATGCGCTGAATCTCGATGACCGCGATCGGATCGATCCCGGCGAACGGCTCATCGAGTAGAACGAAGCGTGGGCCGGTGGCCAGCGCGCGCGCAATTTCGACCCGGCGCCGTTCGCCGCCGGATAAGGACAGCGCCTGACTATCGCGCAATTTTTCGATTTGCAGTTCTTGCAGTAGATTGTCCAGACGTTGTTCGATGATCTTTTTGGTCAACGGCTTGCCGTCTTCGCTTTGCAATTCAAGCACCGCACGGATATTGTCTTCCACGGTCAGCTTGCGAAATACCGATGCCTCTTGCGGCAGATAGGAAAGACCGAGCACCGCGCGGCGATGAATCGGCAAGCGCGAAATGCTCTCGCCGTCGAGCTGGATCTGGCCGCCATCCATCGGGACCAGGCCGACGATCATATAAAACGAAGTAGTCTTGCCGGCGCCGTTGGGCCCCAACAGACCCACCACTTCGCCGCTTTCGATTTCCAGCGACACGTCTTGCACTACCTGGCGCGTGCCGTAACTCTTTTTAAGACCACGCACGATGAGCGAGCTGACCGTCATGTCATTATTCCTTTGCCGGTGCTACCGGGGATGTCTGGGGTGTCGGCATGGCGGGCGCGGCGGGTGTGGTCGTCGTCGATGGCTTCTGATCAGGCGCTGCCGGCAGCACCGTGGTCGAACGTGTATTGACTGCACCGGTCGGCGCTGGCGTTGGCACTGGAATGCGTGGCTGGATCACGGCGGTGATGCGGCCGGAGCCGGTTTTGCTGTCGCCGTTGGCGGTGTTATTGACGGAATAATATTCGGCCCGGCTGTCGTAGGAAATAAATTCGCCTCTGACTTCGTCGGTGACTTTGGTGCCGGTAAGACGTTGCATTTTAGCGTGCGAAAACAGTTTGGCGATTTCGGTTTTGCCGTCGTATTCAATACGGTCGGCTTCGCCTTCGATCCATAGATCCGGGCCGCCGTCGCGTTTCTGCCGGAAGGTGGCCAACTTGCCAGGGCCTGCATATAAGGTGGCGAATTGATAGCCGTCTGGATCGGTCGTGACCACGACTTTTTCTGCATGCATGATCAGCGTGCCGCGCGTCATGACGACATTGCCGGTAAAGGTATTGACCTGCTGCACGTCGTCGTAGGTCATGTGATTCGAATCGACCACGCTGGGTTTTTCCGAATCCGCTTTTTCTGCCTGCGCTGCCTGGGTAATTGCCAGTAACACCCACAAGGAATAAAAAATAAATCGTTTCATAATTTTCCTGCGCAAAAAAAGTGAAATGGCGCCGATGTTGCGCCATGTTGTACGTAATGCATCAGCGCGGCTTTGCATAATAAATACCATGCACCCGATCGTATAGTTCAAGTTGTAATTTGGCGTTATTGGCGCGCATGCCGACGCCGGTCAAAACCGTATCGCCGAGCATGATTTTGACCGGCTGATCGGAGGTCACTTCGTCATCGTCGGGCAGCAGCAGCAGATACTCGGAGTTCACCGTCAGCTTTTGCGATTTGCCGACGGGGTCGCGTTCGGCAAATGCGTGGCCGTACATATGGATTTTACTGTTGTCGTCTTCAATCAGGGCGCGGTCCGAGCGCAGCAGCATCGGCGGCTTGGTTTTATCCAGATTGCGAATGAGCGGAAATTGTACTTTGAATGAATCGTTGATCGGGTAGTGTTCCATCCGCTGGCCGGTGATCGAATAGCGCGCTGCGCCTGCGAGCGACATTTTGACGTAGACAAAATTTTCGACGTAGTAATCGGGCTTTTGACTGACGGCCGGCGTTGTCGTCGCCGCGTTGTTATTGCGCATGATTTGCAGCACCCAGAGGCTGCCCAGCGCCAGGGCGATCAGAACCGCCAATAGCACAGCAATGCGAATCCGCATTGCTGTGGCTGCGGCGCTGCTGCCGCTACTCATTTTAGATACGACGACAGCGCCGCCTCGTAATGACCTTGCGCATGCAGGATCAGATCGCATACTTCCCGCACCGCGCCGTGACCACCGCCATGGCGTGTGACGTAATGCACGCGCTGGCGCACTTCAGGATGACAATTGGCGACGCTGGCGGCGAAGCCGACGCGAATCAGAATCGGCAGATCGATTAGGTCGTCGCCGATAAAACCGCACTGTGCCGTAGTAAGGCCCAGCCTGGCTGCGAGCTGTTCGAAGACAACGCGTTTGTCGTGCGCGCCCTGATGGACATGGGTGATGCCCAGCCCCGCGGCGCGTTGATTCACGATTTCGGACTGACGCGCCGTGATGATCGCAGTCTCCACGCCGAATTTCTGCAGCAATTTGATGCCGGCGCCGTCGAGCACATTGAAACGCTTGAACATTTCGCCCTGATCGCCGTAATACAGCCCACCGTCGGTCAGCACGCCATCCACGTCGAAGATCATTAATTTGACTTGCGCGGCACGTTCCAGCGCGGCAGGCGAGACGCCGGCACCGATGTCGGCGCCGGCATGCAGGGATACCTCAGGGATATTTCCGGCTGGCATCAAATCACCTTGGCGCGGGTCAGGTCGTGAATATGCAGCGCGCCGACCAGTACGCCGTGCGCATCGGATACCAGCATCTGATTGATGCGGAATTGTTCCATGATCTGCACCGCATCGACTGCCAGTTGATCGGGACCGACCGTGCGTGGCTCGGCGTGCATGACGTCGGCGATACGGTATTGCGAGAAGTTCTTGCCTTCGCCGATCAAACGGCGCAAATCGCCATCGGTAAAAATGCCGATAGGTTTGAAATGCGCGTCGACCACGGCGGTCATGCCCATGCCTTTTTCTGAAATTTCGAGCAGGGCATCGGTCAGCGTGACTTGCGGGCCGACCGCAGGAATGTCAGCGCCGCTGCGCATCACATCGCGCACGCGGGTGAGGAGACGCCGGCCGAGCGCGCCGCCGGGATGCGAGCGGGCGAAATCTTCTTCGCGAAAGCCGCGGGCATCGAGCAGCGCCACGGCCAGCGCATCGCCCATCGCCAGCGCAGCGGTGGTGCTGGCAGTCGGCGCCAGATTAAGCGTGCAGGCTTCCTTGTCCACGCCGACGTTTAAATGAACATCGGCCAGTTGCGCCAGGCTGGAACTATCGTCGCCGGTCATCGTAATGAGGGCCACGTTCATGCGCTTGATGATCGGCAGGATCGCCATCAGCTCGGCGGTTTCGCCTGAATTGGAAATAGCGATGAAGATATCGCCGCTGCCGACCATGCCCAGATCGCCATGCGCAGCTTCGGCCGGATGGATGAAGAGGGAAGGGGTGCCGGTAGAGGCCAGGGTAGCGGCGATTTTGCGGGCGATGTGCCCAGATTTGCCAATGCCGGAGACGACTGCCCGGCCGCGGCTTTTGAGTAACAGCGTCAGCGCTTGTGCAAACGGCTGGTCTGGATCGTCGGAAATGCGCTGTTTTAGTGCGAGAACCGCATCTGCCTCAATTTGAAGAGTCTCGCGGGCGACGTTTAACGCACGCCGGATATTTGCGGCAGAAAAAGTTTTCGGCTGGATTTTGTCATCGGTTACACTCATTCGAGCAGTATAAACCAATAACCCTAAGCAAAAAACCTGCCAGCGCTTTGTCAGGTGATTTTCCCTCCAAATTTCGATGTACTGTGACGTTGCCTATGTTTTCCGGTCTTGAACTGACACTGTTGTTACTAGCCACTGCGGTGTTGGGCGTCGTTGCATTCCGCATGCTGAACCTGCCGCCCATGCTGGGTTATCTGGTCGTCGGCATCGCCATCGGTCCGCATGCGCTGGGGGTGGCGGGCGATAGTGCGGCGACGCACGGGCTGGCGGAATATGGTGTGGTATTTCTGATGTTTTCGATCGGGCTGGAGTTTTCGCTGCCCAAACTGATGGCCATGCGGCGCATCGTATTCGGCCTGGGTTTCGCGCAAGTCATATTGACGATTGCCGCCGCCATGGCGTTCGGCTGGGCTACCGCCTATGTATTGCCGCAATTTGTGCGGATGAGCTGGGAGGCGGCATTTGCGTTAGGCGGTGCACTGGCAATGTCTTCAACGGCGATTGTTTCCAAGATATTGACCGAACGTGTGGAATTGGAAACGCCGCACGGACAACGCATCATCGGCGTGCTGCTGTTTCAGGATTTGGCGCTGGTGCCGCTGTTGATCATCGTCCCGGCGCTGGCCAGCGAAAACGGCGATCTGGTAGGAACGCTGGCCTGGGCCAGCGCCAAGGCGGTGGTGGTGCTGACGTTATTATTGTTTTTCGGCAACAAATTAATGCGCGGCTGGTTCCAGATCGTCGTCAAACGCCGGTCGCAGGAACTGTTCATGCTGAACCTGCTGCTGATCACGCTGGGTGCGGCCTGGATCACCGAACGTGCCGGACTCTCGCTGGCGCTGGGCGCCTTCGTGGCCGGCATGCTGATCTCGGAAACCGAATACAAGCATCAGGTCGAGGAAGATATCCGCTCCTTCCGCGACGTGCTGCTCGGCTTATTCTTCATCACCATCGGCATGCTGCTCAATTTCCAGATGGTGATCGATCATTGGGTACTGGTGCTGGTATTACTGAGCGGCCCGGTATTGCTGAAATTTGCGTTGATCACCGGTTTGGCCAAGATCTTCGGCGCATCGACCAGCGTGGCGCTGCGTACCGGGCTGGGTCTGGCGCAAGCGGGGGAGTTTGGTTTTGTGCTGTTGAACCAGGCCGGCGGTTTGCAAATAGTGGACCCGTTGCTGGTGCAAGTCATTCTGGCGTCGATGGTGTTGTCGATGCTGCTCGCGCCGTTGATCCTGGCGAAATCCGACGCGATCGTCATGAAGCTGTCGAGCAATGAATGGATGCTGCAATCGCTGGCGCTGACGCAATTGGCCACGCGCACGATGGAAGCCAAAAAGCACGTTCTCATCGCCGGCTTCGGCCGCAGCGGACAGCGCCTGGCCAAGCTGCTGGAAGAAGAAGGCATTGCCTATCATGCGCTGGAACTCGACCCGGAACTGGTGCGCGATACCCAGGCCTCCGGCGCCAATGTTTCCTACGGCGATGCATCGCGGCGCGAGGCGCTGGTGGCTGCCGGCATACATCGCGCCTCGGCAGTGGTGATCACGTATGCCAGCACACCGTTGGCGCTGAAGGTATTGCATCACGTTCACGAACTGGCGCCGGGATTGCCGGTCATTGTGCGCAGCCAGGACGATACCGATCTGGATAAGCTGCTTGCCGCTGGCGCCACGGAAGTAGTGCCGGAAGTATTGGAAGGCAGCCTGATGCTGGCCTCGCATGCGCTCATTACGCTGGGCGTTCCATTGCGGCGCGTCTTGCATCGCGTGCAGAACGCGCGCGGCGAGCGCTATGCCTCGCTGCGCGGTTATTTCCATGGCGTCAGCGATTTTTCCGAAGCGGATGAACATCTGCAAGTACGGCTCAGTCTGGTGACCTTGAGCGATGATGCCTATGCCAACGGGAAATCGCTGGCGATGCTGGCGTTGGATACGTTCGATGTCGAGGTGACGATCGTGCGGCGCGGTAAAAGCCGCCTGGAACTGAACGGCGCAACCGTACTGCAAGCCGGCGATATTGTGGTGTTGCGCGGCTCGGCCGAAGGTAATGCGCGGGCCGAGCATCGCTTATTGACGAAGATCTGAAACCTAGCTACTCCAGGCAAAGATCGGGTGAGGCAGCCGAGCGCGTGCCTGCGACCGGCGCATTACTCGCGCCATGATAGGCAAATACCACTGACGTCTTCAACTGTTCCGTATTGTTGCGCCCGCCGGCATGAAACAGTCCGCTGTGAAACATCACCACATCGCCGGCCTGCAGATTCAAGGCTTTGCCCTGTGCAAACAAGGCCTGATTATCGGGGTGTTCCGGGCGTAGGAAATCCAGTTCATCCATTTGTTCCGGGCGCATCGTCAAGCGATGCGAACCGGGAATAAACAGCAGACCGCCATTGGTTTCATTTTCATCGCCCAAGGCCAGCCAGACTGAAATCAAATCGGGTTTTTGGAACGACCAATAACGAATGTCGCGATGCCATCCGGTCGCGGTGCCGAAATGCGGATGTTTGGTCATCACGCAATTGTGATGCGCCAGCGTGAGGCAGACCGGCTCATCCATCAATTGATGCAATATGTCGATCAGATGCGGCGCTTGCGCCCAGCGGCGGTAGCAGTCATCGCGGTCGAAGGCATTGCGCAAACGCCGGGCGGTGCGGCCGCCTTCGCTGTCGAGGGACGCCGGCGCGCCGGCATAACCGACCTCGGCTTCATATTCCAGCGGCGCGACGGCGCGTTTCAAATGGTCTAGTGCGACGCTGCGCATCTGCGCGCATTCTGCCGGCGCAACCATTTGCCGGATAACTAAATAGCCCTGTTCGTGAAAGCGGGCGATCGGCTCTGCTGACAAAAGATTATTCATGACGGTATCGATTCGCTTATTTACTTACTTATTTACGCATTTACTTGTCTATTATTTTTCTTTTTCAAGAGCGGCGCCAGATATTTCCCGGTGACGCTGTCCACGTTTTTGGCCACCTGTTCCGGCGTACCGGTGGCGATAATCAAGCCGCCGCCCGCACCGCCTTCCGGCCCCAGATCGATCAGCCAATCGGCCGTTTTGATCACGTCCAGATTGTGTTCGATGATCACCACGGTATTGCCCTGATCGCGCAGCCGATGGATGACCTTGAGCAGCAGATCGATGTCGTGGAAATGCAGGCCGGTGGTCGGCTCGTCCAGAATATATAGCGTGCGCCCGGTATCGCGTTTGGACAATTCCAGCGACAACTTGACGCGCTGCGCTTCGCCGCCGGACAGGGTGGTAGCGCTTTGGCCGAGGCGAATATAACCGAGGCCGACATCGAGCAAGGTATGCAGCTTGCGCGCGATCAGCGGCACCGGCTTGAAGAATTCATGCGCTTCCTCCACCGTCATGGCCAGCACTTCGGTAATGTTCTTGCCTTTGTATTGCACTTCCAGCGTTTCACGGTTATAGCGTTTGCCATGACAGACATCGCAGGGTACGTAGACATCCGGCAGAAAATGCATTTCGACCTTGATCACGCCATCGCCCTGGCAGGCTTCGCAGCGGCCGCCTTTGACATTGAACGAAAAACGCCCGGCGCTATAGCCGCGTTCCTTGGCTGTGGGCACGGTGGCAAACAGATCGCGGATCGGCGTAAACAGACCGGTGTAAGTAGCCGGATTCGAACGCGGCGTGCGCCCGATCGGGGCCTGATCGACCGAGATGACTTTGTCGAAATGCTCCAGACCGCTGATCGCTTCATGCGGCGCCGGCTCGGTTTGCGAGCCGTATAAATGGCGCGAAGCAGCCAGATACAAGGTGTCATTCACCAGCGTCGATTTGCCGGACCCCGACACACCGGTCACGCAAGTCAATAAACCGACCGGCAGCGTAAATGTGGCGTCCTTCAGATTGTTGCCGGTGGCGCCCGTGATCACCAATTGCTTGTTCAGATCGATCGGCCTGCGCTTGGCCGGCAGGGCGATTTGCAAGGTGCCGTTCAGATATTGCGCAGTCAGCGATTTTTTATTCTTGAGGATGTCCTTGAGCGTACCTTGTGCAATGATTTCGCCGCCGTGCACGCCCGCGCCCAGCCCCATATCGACCACGTAATCGGCGGTGCGAATGGCATCTTCATCGTGTTCGACCACCAGCACGCTATTGCCGATGTCGCGCAGATGGCGTAGCGTTTCGATCAAGCGGTCGTTGTCGCGTTGATGCAGGCCGATCGACGGCTCGTCCAGCACATACATCACGCCGGTCAAGCCGGAGCCGATCTGAGAAGCCAGCCGGATGCGCTGCGCTTCGCCGCCGGATAAGGTATCCGCACTACGTTCGAGCGACAGATAATCGAGACCGACATTATTCAGAAAAGTCAGCCGCGATACGATTTCCTTGACGATGCGGTCGGCGATATCTTTCTTGGCGCCGGTCAACGTCAGTTCGTTGAAGAATTGCAAGGTCTGCCGCAGCGGCAGTGCCGACACCTCGAAAATGGCGCGTTCCTGCGCGCCGCTGCCAACCTTGACGAAGCGCGCTTCCACGCGCAGCCGCGCGCCGTGGCAGGACGGGCATTCTTTTTCATTAATGAATTTGGCCAGCTCTTCCTTGACCGCCATCGAATCGGTTTCGCGATAACGGCGCTGCAAATTGTTCACCACGCCTTCAAACGTATGCTCACGCACCACCGTGCGGCCGCGTTCGTTGACGTAAGTAAAGGGAATTGTTTGCTTGCCGGAACCGTACAGCACAACGTGTTGCGCTGCTTCAGGCAATAGCTCGAACGGCATATCGACTTCGAAATCATAGAAAGCAGCCAGATTGCTCAGCATCTGGAAGTAAAACTGATTGCGCCGATCCCAACCCTTGACCGCGCCACTGGCCAGCGACAGATTCGGAAACGCCACGATCCGCTTGGGATCGAAGAACTCGATATGGCCGAGGCCATCGCATTCGGGGCACGCGCCCATCGGATTGTTGAACGAAAACAGACGCGGCTCCAGCTCTTGCAGCGAGTAACCGCAGGTCGGGCAAGCGAATTTGCTGGAATAGACATGTTCCTTGGCGCTATCCATTTCCAGCACCACGGCGCGGCCATCGGCCAGGCGCAGCGCAGTCTCGAAACTTTCGGCCAAACGTTGTTTCAGATCGGCATTGACCCTGAGCCGGTCGATGACAACATCGATCGTATGCTTTTCGGTTTTCTTCAGTTTCGGCAAATCATCGACTTCATAGACCTTGGCATGGCCGGTGCCGCTTTGAATGCGGAAACGGACAAAGCCCTGCGCCTGCATCTGCTCGAACAGATCGGCGTGTTCGCCTTTGCGATTGCTGACCACCGGGGCCAGCAGCATCAGCTTGGTATCTTCCGGCATCGCCAGCACGGCATCGACCATTTGCGATACCGATTGGGCCGCCAGCGGATTTTCCGGGTGATCCGGGCAATACGGCGTGCCCACGCGGGCATACAGCAGCCGCAGGTAATCGTGGATTTCGGTGACCGTGCCGACCGTCGAGCGCGGATTATGCGAGGTGGCTTTTTGCTCGATCGAAATGGCCGGGGACAAGCCCTCGATCAGATCGACATCCGGTTTTTCCATCAACTGCAGAAATTGGCGGGCATACGACGACAGCGATTCGACATACCGCCGCTGGCCCTCGGCATACAGGGTGTCGAACGCCAGCGAGGATTTCCCCGAGCCGGACAGCCCTGTGATGACAATGAGCTTGTTGCGCGGCAAATCGAGATTGATATTCTTCAGATTGTGCGTGCGTGCGCCGCGAATGCGGATTTCTTCCATGAATGCTTTCAAGCGAGAGGTTTCTGGACTGGCAACCTGACACTATATCAGGACTGTCCATAGTCAGCGGGCAGGCCCTCAATCGCGACTGAAGAAGAGGGGATAAGCCGGCACCGATTATAATGTTCCGCTTTGCTGCCGGCATGCGCGATCTGCCAGCCGATTTACCCATTGCTCGACCCTTATCCTTACCTTTCCAGACCATCTCCATGCAAGCTGATCCGGCCGTTCCAAATTCCCGCCCCATTTCCCCAGCGCCTGAGCCTGTCCATGCCGACTCGGCCTGGCGCGCCTTCTGGCGGCAATTTTCGCCGGATGCGCCATCGATATTGCCGCTGGTATTACTGATATTGCTGGCCCATCTGTTTTTGTGGACCGTGCTGACCGGCCTAAGTCATAGCGCACCGGATCTCGACAATATGGAAGAACTGGTCTGGGGCAATTTCTTCGAATGGGGTTATTACAAACACCCGCCGTTGCCGTCGTGGCTGATCTACGGCTTGACGCGCTTACTCGGCCAGCAGGTCTGGGTAACGTTTTTTGCCGGGCAATTGAGCGTGGTGGTGGCGCTGTATTTTATTTGGCGGCTGGCGTGCGAAATGACCTCGCAGAAAAACGCCCTGATTGCGATTTTGCTGATTATGCCGATTACTTATTTCACCACCCGCGGCGTCATTTCGAATCACAATACGATTCAATTCTGGTCCATCGCCGGTTCGATATGGATGTTTTATCGCGCCTGGCGTTATCAACAAATGCGCGATTGGCTATTGCTAGGCATGTTTGCCGGTTTCGCCATGCTGACCAAATACAGCGCGCTGGTGCAGTTCGCTGTATTTGCGACGTTTCTGCTGTTGAGCGGCAATCTGTTTCAGGCCCGTACATGGAAAGGCATCGCCGCGGCGACCGGTGTCTTGGCGCTGATGCTGGCGCCGCATGTCTGGTGGATGACGAGCCAGGTCAAAACACCGATCGGCTATGCCACGGCGTCGCTGTCGCGTGAACTGACGCGCGCCGAGCACTGGCGTTTGATGGGTGACGTGTTGGGCACCACCGCTGCGCGCCTGGCGCCGATGGTGCTGGCGCTGATCGTGATTGCCGGCGCTCTGGCTTGGCGACGCCGGCGTGAAGCACCATCTGCGCCGCAAAAACTGGCGGCCCAATTGCGCCCGGAAGACCGCCGCTTCATCCTGCTGGTTGGGTTGGGGCCATTCGTGATGACCTTCCTGGTCGTCATCGCCCTGAAGTCGCCGATGATCGCCGACTGGGCCTCCACTTTTTATCTGATGTTCGGCTTTTTTGCCTTCTGGCTATTGTCCAGCCCGGCCGGCGACAGCACGCGGTTACTGCGTACTTGCCTGAAAGTGATCATCACAATTCAACTCCTTACCGTCATCGGCTATGCCGTGGTGCGTGGTCCCGTGTCGAACATGATCGGGCGTGCCACGCGGGCCACTTTTCCGGGCGCAATTATTTCACAGCAATTGCAAATCGAATGGCTGCAACATGTCGGCACACCGTTGCGGCTGGTCGCGGCCGATACCTGGCTGGGCGGCAATATCGCGATTCATGCGGGGCCGCAGGTCGATGTGCTGATCGATGGCGATCTCGATAAATCGCAATGGGTGACACCGCAACGCGCCGCCGCATGCGGCATGCTGCTGGCGATCAACCGCAGCGCCGATAATGACGACGGCGTGCCGCCTGCAGTGGTGGCACTGATGACGCATGCAAACTGGAACGGCATACTGCAATTGCCAGCCAGTAAAAAACTCGATGGCCCGCAATTGAAGATCGAATGGGGCATTATCGCGCCGACGGCTAATTGCCCGGAGGGGCGCTAAGCGGGAGAACTAGTCTGCTGAACTAGTGAAATCCGGTTGTTATCACTGTATTATTCAGACCGTTGAAAAGAGCTGCAGCAGGCTCAAGAGTTTTCCGACCGAATTGTATTGTCCTGAAGAGGTTTTTCTATGGTAGCGCTGCCTGCTATCCCGCGAGATCGTCCGACTGCAGCCTGCATTTCATGCGTGGTGCCGGCTTATAACGAGTCGGCCCACCTATCTGCCTTCCTGACGGATTTACAGCGCACCCTGGCTACGATCAGTAGTTCATACGAAATCATCGTCGTCAACGACGGCAGCACCGATGCGACCGAAGAGGCGATGCAGCCGCATCTGTCGCAAGCGGGTATCCGTTATCTTGGTCTGGCGCGCAATTTCGGCAAGGAAGCCGCGCTGACCGCAGGCATAGAACACGCTCGCGG
This sequence comes from Herbaspirillum sp., assembly GCA_035568435.1. Taxonomy (GTDB): domain Bacteria; phylum Pseudomonadota; class Gammaproteobacteria; order Burkholderiales; family Burkholderiaceae_D; genus Herbaspirillum. The sequence goes on from DATMOE010000125.1 coordinate 17,581, forward strand.
CGACGCTGTAATCCTGATGGATGCCGATTACCAGCACCCGCTGTCGCTGTTGCCGGAAATGGTGCGGCTATGGCGCGACGGCTACGACATGGTCTACGGCGTGATTGCCGATCGCAGCGATGAGCGTCTTTTGAAGCGTTGGGGCACCGGCCTGTTTTACAGTTTGATGGAAGCCGGATCGGCGATCCGCATTCCGCGCAATGCCGGCGACTTCCGGCTCTTCGATCGCAAGGTGGCCGATGCGCTGCGTCAACTGCCGGAGCGCAATCGCTTCATGAAAGGTTTATACGCGTGGGTCGGTTTTAAGACCGTCGCCTTGCCGTTTGTGCCCGCAGCGCGCGCCACCGGCACCACCAGTTTCGGGCTGCGCAGCCTGGGCCGTCTGGCGCTGGCCGGCGTGACCGCCTTTACCACCTTGCCGTTACGTATCTGGAGTGCGATCGGCGTGACGATTTCATTGATCTCGATTCTGTACGGATGTTATATCGCGCTCAACTCGATGCTGTTCGGCAATGACGTGCCGGGCTGGTCGACACTATCGGCCGGCCTGATGTTCTTCTCCGGCGTACAACTGGTATCGATCGGCATTCTCGGCGAATACATGGGGCGCGTTTATGACGAAGTCAAACGGCGTCCGCTGTATCTGCTGGCGCACGACATCGACAACGGTATGGCGCAAGCGGGCGCGGATACCGACGCCACCGTCATCGACTATGAGCCTGGCTGAACGCCTCAGCGAGCGTTTGCGCTTGATGCGTTTCGGCATCATCGGCGCTGCGGCTGCGGCGATTCATTACTTGACGGTCGTAGCGCTCGTGGAACTGGCTGGCGTAGCGCCCTTGCACGCCAATATCGGCGCTTTCGCCGTCGCCTTCTGGTGCAGCTATTTCGGCCATCGGCACTGGACTTTTTCCGACCGGCGCGGCGGCAATGCAGTGGCGGCTTTTTTTAAATTCCTGGTCACGGCGTTGCTGGGATTTTTGCTGAATCAATGGCTGTTTTATTTGTTGCTGACGTATCTGCGGCTGCCTTATTTCATTTCGCTGGCGATTGTCATGGTGATCGTGGCGACATCGACCTATCTGTTAAGCCGGCTCTGGGCCTTTCGTACTGAACGTACTGAGCATACTGAGGAATCATTGTGATGCATCCGAACGGCACGCCCTCGACTCCCCGGTCGTTAGATAATCTGATACCGATAGCCCTATGCGCCGACGACTACGCGCAAAATCAAGCCATAGACGACGGCATTCTGAGCCTGCTGGCGGAGCAGCGCCTGAGTGCGGTGAGCTGTTTCAGCGCTGCGCCGCGCTGGTTGCAGCACTCTGCGCCGGCCTTGCGTGAAGCGGCTGGCGCCGCCGATGTGGGTTTGCATTTCAATCTGACGGAAGGCTTTGCCGATGCCGCGCCATATCGTTTGCGCAGCCTGATCTTGCGCAGTTTATTCACCCGGCTCGACAGCCAATGGCTGCACCGGCAACTCAACAGCCAGTTGGACGCGTTTGAAGCCGGCTTCGGCAAAGCGCCGGCGTTTATCGATGGGCATCAGCACGTGCATCAGCTGCCGGGGGTGCGCCAAGTGTTGTTGCAAGTACTGGAATCGCGCTATGCGGATAGCCCGATCTGGGTGCGCAACACCGTACCGGCCAGCACTGCCTGGCGCGGCAAGCCGGTCATCCTCAAGTTATTGGGCGGGGCCATGACAGCCACGGCATTGCGTGGCGCGGGCGTGTTCAGCAACCGGGGCTTTGCCGGCGTGTACGGCTTCGACCGTATGGATTACGCGGCTTGTTTTGCCGAATGGCTGCAAGCCGCCGCTCCGGGGATGCTGATCATGTGCCATCCGGCCGCTGCGGTTGGCAGCGATGACGAAATTGCTGCACAAAGGTTGGTCGAATACCGTTTTTTGAAATCGCCGGAATTCCTCCAGATGCTGCAGGGGGCCGGCGTGGCATTAACCCCGCTGTCCACCATGGATTTGGCTTCCTGAGGGGTAGCCTCGCGTATAATCGCGGCTAATGAAAAAACGTCCCCGGCCGAATACGGCTGTGTGGCATCTTTATTAATCAGGAGAAATTATGGCATCGGTCAACAAAGTCATCATCGTCGGCAATCTGGGCCGTGACCCCGAAACGCGGTATATGCCGAACGGCGACGCCGTGACCAATGTAGCGGTCGCGACTACTGAAAGCTGGAAAGACAAAAATTCCGGCGAAAAGAAAGAATTAACCGAATGGCATCGGATTACCTTTTATCGCAAGCTGGCGGAGATCGCCGGCCAGTATCTGAAAAAAGGCTCGCAAGTCTACGTCGAAGGCCGTTTGCAAACGCGCAAATGGACCGATAAAGACGGCATCGAAAAATACACAACGGAAATCATCGCCGACACTATGCAGATGCTGGGCAGCCGGCAAGGCATGGGTGGTGGCGCCGGCGGGCCGGATGATGGCTATAGCAGCGCACCGCCGTCGCGTCCGAATCCGGGTAATGCCAGCGCCAGCGGTGGTGGCGCTGGTGCTTCCAGGCCGCAAGCGCAATCGCGGCCGGCGCCTAATTTTTCGGATATGGATGACGATATTCCGTTCTAGGACGTAACTTTTTACTTTCGTAAACAAATATAGCGGAGCCCCAGTGGCTCCGTTTTTTTTTATTGTTTACGTTTTAAATTAATGTTTATTTCCTCCGCGCTCGCCGGGCATCGCCATCTGCTGCCGCCTCCCTACCGGAATAGACTCTAAGAGGCGGGCGCTTGCTCCGATTATTCGCCAAGCGCCGTCGACAGATACTCGACGATTTTCTTGCCGCGTTCCGTGTCCGGGCTTTCACCCATCATCTTTTGGTAGAGCTTGCGCGCCGTCTTTTCCGAGAAGGTTTGCGTGACGATCACGTTCGGCGTATGGCATTGCGAGCAGGTCTGCTTGACCAGCATCACATTCGGGCCGGGCGGGAAGGGCGACGGATCG
>DATMOE010000126.1:0-14402 GCA_035568435.1 Herbaspirillum sp.
AAATGCCGAAGCCCGGCCACAGCGCGGTAAAACCAAGGCCGTGCACACCGACTTCAAGAACGTCGATCACGATCATATCGCCCGGCTTCGCGCCGCGCACGCGCACGGGTCCTGTGGCTGGGTTGATGAATGGCATCTTCACTTTCGACTCGTCCAGCTTTTCATCGAGCTGCGTGATCAAGTGACCGCCGATGTTCAATTCGGTTTCGACCTCGAAGGTCTCGCCGGGCACGACTTCTGCAATGAAGCTGTCGGTCGCCGCCAGTGCGTACTTGAGATCGCTCTTGCGGATGATTTGGTGATTGGTGGGGATAGTGCTCATGGGTGTACTCCTTGAAATATTTGTGAAATATGAATGCGGTATCCGGCGGCGATGCGTTATCAGCTCCGGGTACTGCATCACACGGAAATCAGTGACCTGACGTTGTTGTTTTCCATTTGATCGCCACGGCCCGCGGACACCACTTGCCCGCGCACCAGGACGACGTAATCGTCAGCTACCGACTCGGCAAAATCGTAAAACTGCTCAACCAGAAGAATTGACAGCGAGCCTTTCAGCGACTGAATCACCGCTTCGATTTCCTTCACGATCGACGGCTGGATCCCTTCCGTCGGTTCGTCGAGGATCAACAGCTTCGGGTTCGTCAATAAGGCCCGGCCGATTGCGAGTTGCTGTTGCTGGCCGCCCGACAGATTGCCGGCAATGCGGCGGCGCATCTGCTTGAGCACGGGAAAGATATGAAAAACGTCTTCGAACGAGAAACGTTTGGCGTCGGCGGCGTGGTTGTGCTCACCGCCATACGCGCCGATTTGCAGGTTCTCTTCCACCGTCAACTGTGGAAAGATGTGGCGGCCCTGCGGCACATAACCGAGGCCGGCAAGCACACGCTTGTGCGATGGCGCGCGCGTCAGCTCATGCCCGGCCAGCGTAATTTCGCCGGCCTTGACAGGCAACAAGCCCATCAGGCATTTCAATAGCGTTGTCTTGCCGACGCCGTTGCGGCCCAACAAAACGGTGCAGGCGCCGTCGGCGACTTTGAGCGACACGTCGCGCAGCGTGTGGCTGCTACCGTAAAACTGATTGAGATTGGAAATCTGCAACATCGCTCACCGCCCTAAATAAACTTGAATCACGCGCGGATCGTTGCGCACCTTGTCCATCGACCCCTCACCAAGCAACTGTCCTTCATGCAGCACGCTGACCAGATCGGCAATCTCGCCGACAAAATCCATGTCGTGCTCAATCACCACAATCGCGCGCTCCGGCGACCTCAGGCCGGCAATCAATTCGGATGTACGGGCTGTTTCGTGATCGGTCATGCCGGCCACCGGCTCGTCGAGCAGAATCAAATGCGGATCGCCCACTAACAACATACCGATCTCCAGCCATTGCTTCTGGCCGTGCGACAAAGTCCCCGCGACGCGCCGGCCTTCGTTTTCGAGGCCGATCGTTTCGAGAACCTCGTCAATGCGAAGGTGTTGCTGATTGCTCATCCGCGAACGCATCATGTCCCCGTAGCCGCGCCCGTTGCGGATTGCAAGCTCAAGGTTTTCGCGCACCAGCAGCGCTTCGAATACGCTCGGTTTCTGGAACTTGCGTCCGATGCCAAGGCGAGCGATGGCGGTTTCGTCGAGCAACGAGAGATCTGTCGTCTTGTTCAGGAACACTTCGCCGCTGGTCGGTTTGGTCTTGCCGGTGATCACATCCATCAAGGTGGTCTTGCCGGCGCCGTTGGGACCGATGATCGCGCGGATTTCGCCATAGTGAAATTCCATCGACAGGTTAGTGATGGCGGCGAAGCCGGAAAAGTTGACGGACAAACCGCTGATGTAGATGGCGGTATCGGGCGTGATCTTACGCATCGACGCCCCCTTGTCCTGCATGCCCCGCGGCCTTCAGCGTGCCCCACAAGCCGTTGCCGAAGTACACGGTAATTGCGACCGTAACACCAGCCAGGATGAACGGCCAGACACTCGGCAATTGCGAACTCAGCCAGAACTTGAGGCCGTTGATAAGGATCGCGCCGACAATGGCCCCGATCAGCGTGCCGCGTCCGCCGATGGCCACCCACACTGCGATTTCCACCGAAAGCTGCGGTGAAACGATGGTTGGATTGACGATGCCGACCTGCGGCACATATAACATTCCTGCAAGTGCGGCGAGCGCAGCAGACAGGCACCATGCGAACATTTTCAGCATATGCGTGCGATAACCGAGAAAACGCATCCGCGCTTCATCGTCACGCACGGCGATCAGCGCGCGGCCGAAGCCGGAACGTGCGAGAAAGCGCACGCCGACATAGGCCAATACCAGCAGCAAGCATGAACACACCGCAAGACCGATCTGCGTCGACACGTCCGCCAGGGGAAAGCCGACGATGCGCGTAAAGCCGGTCATTCCGTTATTGCCGCCGAGTCCGATGTCGTTGATGAATAGCAGCAACATCAGTGCATAGGTGAGCGCCTGCGTAATGATCGACAGATACACACCGTTGATGCGCGAGCGAAATGTGACGAAACCGAATACGCCTGCAACCAACGCGGCGAAACCGATCGTAACGAGCACCGTCACATCGAGTCTGGCGAACACTTCCCAAATGGCCGGAAAAGTACTCGCGCCCATGTATTGCATGAAATCGGGCAACACGTGGGTATCGGCATAGGCGGCGTGGAGCAGATGCATCCCCATCAAGTAACCGCCGATCCCAAAGAAAATGCCATGACCGAGGCTCAAGATGCCGGCGTAGCCCCACACCAAGTCGAGTGCCAGCGCCAGCAGCGCGAAGCACATGATCTGTCCAATCAAGTTAATGCCGAACAACGACAAATGCAGCACGTTGGCGTCGGGGATCACGAAATACGCGAACGGCAAATACAGTGCAACCAACACCAGGATCGGCACGATGCCGATTTCCACCGTCTTGGTCATCCATTTTGTTGCAAACATAAATACATCCTCTGAAAAAGCGTAGTTTGAAGCCTTGCAGCAAAGATCAAACGCGGGTTTTTAGCGCGAAAAGTCCTTGCGGCCGCTTCTGGATAATCAGCACAATGAGCAGCAGCACCGCCACTTTTGCGGCCACCGCGCCGTAGAACGGTTCAATGAACTGGCTGATTTCGCCAAGCGCCAGCGACGATACCAGTGTCCCGACCAGACTTCCGGCGCCGCCCAGCACCACCACCATGAATGAATCGACCACGAAACTGGCGCCCATCGAAGGATTAACGCTCGTGATTTGCGTCAGCACCACGCCGGCCAGGCCGGCCAGGCCCGCACCGAGTCCGAACGCAAGGCGGTCTACGCGCTCCGTAGGCACGCCGAGACAACGCGCCATATCGCGCAGTTGGGTCGTAGCCCGCATCAACAAACCGAGTTTGGTGAATCGCACCGCCGCAAAAGTGGCGACGAAGATCAACAACGCCAGCACGATGGCGAATACGCGGTTGTAGGTAACGAAAAAGCCCGGCATGACTTGCAGACCGCCGTTGAGGAAATCGGGTGTCAGGAATTCGACGTTCTGCGAGCCGAACAGCACCTGAACCAGTTTGATCAGCGCGATACTGACTGCCCATGTGGCGAGCAATGTCTCCAGCGGCCGGCGATAGAGAAAGCGGATCACGAAGAATTCGAGCAGCATCCCGCATATTGCGCAAATGACGAACGCCACCGGAATTGCGACAAAAATGTACGCGCCGAACATGCTCGGAAAATATGCCTGCATGAAACGTTCCGTCAAATACGTGGAATACGCACCGATCATGATGAATTCACCATGCGCCAGATTAATCACGCCCATCAGGCCGAAAATGATCGACAGGCCCAGTGCGGTAAGCAGCAGAACCCCTGCATAGCTCAATCCGCTGAACAGGATCGAGGCTCCCTTGCCGACGCTCAGCCAGGTATCAATGCGACGCAGGGCTGTGCGCGCGGCCGTCAGCGCTTCCGTGTCCGAGCGCACATTGTCTTGCGCGATGAAATTGGCAAGCGACGTGCGAGCGTTGTCGCTCGGCACTTCAGCCACAGCCTGAATGGCTTTGAGCCGCTCTGCCTTTACATCGCTATTGAGGCCGCGCTTGGCCATCGCGAGCTTCAAAACCGCGGCGATTGCCGTATCGTGTTCGCCCTGAATCGCGTGGGAAACAATCGTCGGATCAAGCAGCGTGACGAACTTGCCGATTTGTTGCGCCGCTGTCGCGCGGACTTCGCGATCCGGGGCGAACAGATCGATTTCCGCCGACGTCACCGCGAGTTTGCGCATCATCACAATGCTCGGCACGTATGGCGCACCGGCATCTTCTGCTTTGCCGGACACCTGAAGCGTCGCGGCATCGAGCGGCTGACTTTCCTGCTGACTGCTCTGAATTGTCGCCTGACCGTTCGCGCCGCACGCGAACCCACCGTTGCGAATTGCTTGAACCATCTGCCGCGCCCAGCCACGCTGGTCCGCATCGGCGGACATGCCCGCGGCGACAAGTTTTTCCAGCGCCGCAGCCGTGTCGCCATCCGTCGCGCAGAAAGCAGCAACGACCGCAGCGCGGTCTGCATTCGGCTGCTGCTTATTATTCTGATTATCCAGCGTTGCCGCAAACAAGGCATGCATGGGTCCCGCGAATGCCAGCGTTACTAAAATAACCGCTCGAAAGAGCCGTCTGAAATCAATCATGTGTATTTCCGTTCAAACCTGATTCTTCTGCACGGGCCGGCACGGCTGCACCGGCCCGGCATATTGCTGCTTGTTGCATTACGCCTTGCCGACAAACGGGCTGAAGGGTATCGGCTTAACGATATCCTTCGACTTCCAGAGAATGTCGAAGCCATGATTCGCATTGATCGAACCGATCATGTCGCCGCGCCAGAGGTACTGGCTCGATGCATCCATCTTCACCGTGTAGCCGGCCGGATCCATCATCGATTGACCCGCAAGCGCCTTGCGCACCGCATCGGTACCGGTCGATTTGGCCTTCTCCACTGCCTGCGCCCACAAATGAATGCCAAGATATGTGGATACCATCGGATCGATGATGATGTCCGGGCGATGCTTCAAATGATTGACGGCCACATAGTTTTTCCAGTCGCTCTTCAACTGGCGGTTTTGCGGCGTATCTAGATTTTGGAAATAGCACCAGCAACTCAGATGCCCCGCCAGCGGCTTCGTATCTAGGCCTTCCAGATCGCTATCGACCACGTCGAGCCCGAGGATCGGGATATCGGTTGCACGGATGCCCTGGTTCACGGCCTCTTTGAATAGTGCGGGAATCGAATCGCCCACCACGCTCATGACAACGATGGCCTGACCGCCCGGCTGTGCGGCAAATTCCTTGATCTCGCGCACGATGGTCTGGAAGTTGGTCTGACCGAACGGCACGTAACTCTCGCGCCATGCAGATTCCGAAATGTTCTTGGTTTTCAGATAGCCTTTTAGCATCTTGTTGATTGTGCGCGGCCACACATAGTCGCTGCCGATCATATAAAAGCGCTTGGCTTCTCCGCCTTGCTCACTCATCAGATAGTCAATGGCGGGCAACACCGAACTGCTCGGCGGCGAGTTCAAATAGACCACGTTCTTCGATTGCTCTTCGCCTTCAAAGTGCAGCGGATAGAACAGCAGGCTATCCTGCGCTTCCACCACCGGCAGCACGGATTTGCGCGATACCGAAGTCCAGCAGCCGAACAGCGCCGCGCACTTGTCGCGCAGGATCAACTGCTTTGAAAGTTGCGCATACATCGGCCAGTCGGAGGCAGGATCCACCGTCACGCCCTGCAACGGACGGCCGAGTACGCCACCCTTGGCGTTGATCTGATCGATCGTCATCAACGCGATGTCCTTCAATAGCGATTCGCCATTGGCCATGGTTCCAGACTGCGAAAATAGCAGGCCGAGTTTGATGGGCTCCGCACTGCCCGCGGCAAATGAAACTTTCGGAAGCGCTGTACCCGCAGCGGCAACCAGCCCCGAACCGACTGCTGACAAAAATGTACGTCTTTTCATTGAATTAACTCCCACAGTTATGAAATCACAAGACAAAAAAGCCCGACACCAGACACGCTGGTTTCGGGCTTTTTTGGCCGGGGTTATCCGAGACGCCTTTGTCCCGGATAACGGAAGGTATTAATTTGAAGGTATTGATTTGACACTCAACTCGCCATGCACTCGGGGTTATCCTGGACGTCTTTGTCTCGAATAACCGAATGGTGCTGCTTGATACTTAGCATGCGTGGTGAGGCTGAATACAGGGCGAACACTGAGCAAGAGTTGTACCAGGCTAGCCCCTTATGGAATTTGCGCGCTTGCATTGTGTGCGCGCGAAAGAAAAGGCATCATACGACCCACCTGTGCAAACGCCGCGCGTGCAATCTTTCCTATCCTGCCGCTTCGCGTCAATGCACTTAAACGGTGCCAATTCGCACCGAATATGCGCAGTGTTAGCACTTGTTTGGGGTGACCCGATAACTTATAACGACTTTGGCAAATGATCAGTACAGATTCCGGCTCCGCGCCCGGCCCCATCAAGATCGGTGTTTTGTATTCACGTTCCGGCGTAACTGCTTCGGCGGAACTCACGCAATTGCGCGCCACCATGTTCGCCGCCGAAGAAATCAATCGTGCCGGCGGTGTGTTGGGCCGCGAGATAGAACTTGTCAGTCTCGATCCGAAATGCCAGTCGCGCAATTATGCCGATCTGACCGAGCAATTGATCCTGGAGCATCGCGTGCGGATCATTGTGGGCTGCTACATGTCGAACACGCGCAAGGCGGTGATCCCGGTTGTCGAACGGCACAACGCATTGCTGTTTTATGCAACGCCCTATGAAGGCTTCGAGTACAGCCGCAACGTGATCTACACGGGCGCTGCGCCAAACCAGAATACCTTGCCGCTGGCGAGCTTCATGCTGACGCACTTCGGCTCGCGGGTCAGCATGATCGGCTCCGACTACGTGTGCCCCTACGAATCAAACCGCGTGATGAGCGATCTGATTCTGGAACAAGGCGGAGAAAAGGTCGACGAAACCTATTTACCGCTTAATGCGCGCTGGGAAGATTATCTCGACGCCGCCAAACAGATCAAGCAACTCGCGCCCGACTTTATCTTCTCTACGGTCGTCGGCGAAGGCATCCCGCATCTGTATCGCGCATTTGCGCATGTCGGTCTCGATCCGCATCGGATGCCGATTGCCAGCCACATGACCAGCGAGGCTGAAATCGCGATCATGGGTGCCGACGTAGCCGAAGGACACATCACCTCGGCGACCTACTTCCAGACCGTCGATACACCGAAAAATCGCGATATCGTCGCGCGCTATAAAGCATCATTCGGTGACGACCTCGTCACCAATATGTGCTGGGAGGCAGCCTATTTTCAGATCCATTTGCTCGCCGATGCGATCCGCCGCGTGGGCGCCGACGATCCCACCTTGCTGCTGCGCGTCCTGCCGGGGCTGGAGTTCGATGCGCCGCAAGGCCGCATACGCATCGACGAACATAACCATCACACCTACTTGCGCCCACTGATCGGCCGCGTCAACGGGCAAGGGCAATTCGACATCATCGGCAGCGCGCCTGAACGCGTGAAGGCCGATCCTTATGTTGTATCGCACAGCCTGCCGCAATGGATTCCCGACGCACGCCCCGGTCTGGAGCGCGCCGGAGACTACCGGTGAAGCACTCAACAGAGATATCCCCCATCCTGCGCGATCTGCGCTCGCTCAAGGTTGTGGTGATTCACCCGCCTGATGAGGATAGAGAAGAACTCCTCGCGCAATTGCAGCGAATCGGCTGCGCGACGGAAGTATTCTGGCCGCGAGTTGATAGCTTGCCCATGGACACGGGACTGGTGGTGATGGCGGTACGTCCCGAGACGCTGTCGCTGAATTACCCGTGGCTCGGCACGAATTCATCGCCTCCGGTGATCCCGGTAGTCACCTACGAAAACCCGATCACCATCGAGGCGGTGCTGCAACTGAACGCGTTTACCATCATTCCGTCTCCGGTACGCTCATTCGGTCTCCTCACAGCCATCGCCGTGGCGCTCACGCAATTCAAGGCCAGCCGGCTGAGCCAGCGATACATCGAACGGCTCGAACAAAAGCAGGCGAAGTTGCGCGTGATTCAGCAGGCCAAACAGATCATGATGGAAACGCGCGGCGTGTCGGAAGAAGAAGCGTATCAATTGTTGCGCGCCCAGGCCATGCTCAAGCGCGAACCGATTGAAACGGTGGCCGACGCGATCATAAAAGCGCGCGAAACGTTAAGCTTCTAGCCTGCATTTTCTGCAGGGCGCGCAGCAATTGGCCTTGCAAGAAGCGAACACGTTTTGCGCGTCGAAGAACAAGAGGATCGTTGTGTTAAGTCCTTAGGCGATTTCCGTCGAAACGTCGCCAACACCCATGTTGTCATTGCCATCGACAAGCTGCAGCGCCGTTACAGGATTGGCTAAAACCTGCTCGGCCTTTTTCATATCCAGCGCACCTTCCCAGCGCGCGATCGCGATAGTCGCCACGCCGTTCCCAATCAAATTCGTAATGGCGCGCGCCTCGTTCAAAAACCGGTCCACGCCCAGCAACAACACCAGCCCGGAAACCGGAATTTTGTGCATGGATGCCAAAGTAGCTGCAAGCGCCACAAAGCCCGCGCCGGCAACGCCTGCCGATCCCTTCGAGGTCAGCATCATCACGCCTAATATCAACAACTGATCCCAAATGGTCAGATTCACATTCGTCGCTTGCGCAACGAAGATCGCCGCCATCGTCAAATAAATCGCAGTGCCATCGGCGTTAAACGTATAGCCGGTCGGCAGCACCAAACCAACCACGGACTTCCGGCACCCCATCGCCTCCATTTTCATCAGCATCTGCGGCAGCACAGCCTCGGTAGAGGCCGTCCCGAAGACGATCAATATCTCATCCTTGATGTACTTCAGAAAGCGCCATAGCGACAGCTTGCACATGCGCATCACAACGCCCAGAACCACGACAATAAACAGCACCGACGTGGCATACACCGCAAGCATCAACTCGCCGAACGAAGCCAGCGTGCCGACCCCGTAACGGCCGATGGTAAACGCGATACCGCCAAACGCACCAATGGGCGCGACATACATGACGATCCTGACGACGCCGAACATCCCGTGTAAAAACGTATCCAGCATATCGACGAAAGGCGCGGCTTTTTTACCCATCCGGTTCAGCGCAAACGCGAACAGTACGGAGAACAAAATAATCTGCAACATCTCGCCCTGGGCAAATGCACCTACCACGCTGTTGGGAACGATGTTCATGAAGAAATCGCCCATGGAACTGTGCTGGGCTGCGGTGGTGTAATTCTTGATCGACTCCATATCGATGGTGCTGGCATCGATATTCATGCCCACGCCAGGCTTAAGGAGATTGATGACAATCAAACCCATGACCAACGCCAGCGTGGAACAGATTTCGAAATACAGGATCGCCTTGAAGCCGACGCGGCCGGTCTCGCGAATGCTGCCCATGCGCGCAACGCCCACCACGACCGAGGCAAAAATGATCGGCGCCAGCAGCATCCTGATTAATTTAATGAAGAGGTCGCCAAGGGGCTTCATCTCGACCCCGATGTGCGGTGCGAAATGCCCGACCAGAACACCGGCGACGATGCCGAGCAAAACCTGGACGTATAGTGTCGAGCCCAGTTTCTTGAGCAGTGCTGCATTCATCTTTATCTCCTCCAGGGTGCTGGAATGATTTATTGTTTTTATGTATTGATCGCGATTACTCGCTATTACTACTGGGCCGGAATGGCGCGCGCCACTCCGGCCTTCTCGTTACTCTGCTAATTTGATCATTTCGCTATACAGATCGGACTTGCCCTCAAAGCCGATGCCAGGCAATTCCGGCATCATGACGTGGCCGTTTTCGACCTTCACGCCATCCGGAAAACCGCCGTAAGGCTGGAACAGATCTGGATAAGATTCATTACCGCCGAGCCCCAATCCCGCCGCAATATTGAGCGACATCTGATGACCGCCATGAGGAATACAGCGCTCCGGCAACCAGCCGTGTTCGCGCAGCATATCCAGCGTGCGCAAATATTCAACCAAGCCATAACTAAGGGCGCAATCGAACTGCAACCAATCGCGGTCTGCGCGCATGCCGCCGTAGCGAATCAGATTGCGTGCGTCCTGCATGGAGAACAGGTTTTCGCCGGTGGCCATCGGATTTTTGTAGTAATTACGCAGCGTCGCTTGCAGTTCAAAGTCGAGCGGATCGCCCGCCTCTTCGTACCAGAACAAATCGTATTGCGACAAGGCCTTGGCATAAGCGATGGCGGTATCCAGATCGAAGCGGCCATTGGCGTCGACCGCCAGTTTTTGCCCATCCTGCAATACGCTCAGCACGGAGTCGATGCGGCGCAGATCTTCATCCAGCGAAGCGCCGCCGATTTTCTTTTTGACCACGGTGTAACCGCGATCGATGTAGCTGCGCATTTCATCTTTGAGCTTGTCGTGATTCTGGCCTGGGTAGTAATAGCCGCCCGCCGCATATACAAAAATCTTGCGGTCCGGTACGCCGTTGCCATAACGATTGGCAAGCAATTGGAATAAAGGAAGACCTTCGATTTTGGCCACTGCATCCCATACCGCCATATCGATGGTGCCGATAGCAACCGAGCGTTCGCCATGACCGCCCGGTTTTTCGTTGGTAAACATGCAGTTCCAAATCTTGTGCGGGTCCAGATTGTCGCCACGGTCGTTGACCAAACTCTCCGGCGCCGCTTCCAGCACGCGCGGAATGAAGCGTTCGCGCATCAGCTTGCCTTGTCCATAACGGCCGTTTGAATTGAAGCCATAGCCGATCACCGGCTTACCATCGCGAATCACGTCGGTCACTACGGCGACCAGACTTAATGTCATTTTGCTGAAGTCAATATAGGCGTTGCGGATGGGCGAGCTGATCGGTATGGTTTTTTCGCGGATTTCAACAATTTTCATGATCTTGTCTTGAGTGTTAGTAGCAGAGTAAAAGCGGCAGAGTAAAAGCGGCAAAGGAAAAGCTTGTAACTAAGCGGAGTGTACGCAACAACCAAGATTCTGAAATACAATGAAATTCACACCACTATTAACTTCTATTTAATAATGAAAAACGATGCTAGCGGCGAATTGGCCTTTTTTGTCCTGCTGGCCAAGCACGCGAATTTGTCGGCAACGGCGCGTGAACTCGATCTGACGCCACCGGCGGTCACAAAACGTCTGGCCACGCTGGAACGGCGGCTCGGCGTACGTTTGGTGAACCGCACTACCCGGCGTCTCAGCTTGACCAGCGAAGGCGAAATTTATCTGGCGCACGCAAGCCGTATCCTGGCCGAGATAAACGAGATGGAAGATTTGGTGTCGAGCAGCAGCGCCACGCCGCGCGGACTGTTGCGCGTCAATGCACCTTTGGGCTTCGGACGCACCACACTCGCACCGCTGATGTCCGAATATGCAAAACGCAATCCAGAAGTCGAAGTACAACTTGAATTGACGGACCGGCCGGTCGATTTGGTTGAACAGGGCTTCGACCTGGCGGTGCGCTTCGGCGAATTGCCCGATACCCGTCTCAGCGCCCGCCGCATACTGCCGAACCGGCGCTTCTTGTGCGCTTCGCCGGCGTATTTGCAGCAACACGGCGTACCGCAAACACTGAGCGATTTGTCCAGCCACCGTTGCATCATTCATCGGCAGAACGACGACGCTTACGGCATCTGGCGCTTTACGCGCAATCGCAAGACCGAAGTGGTCAAAGTTCACGGCGCGCTATCCAGCAACGACGGCGACATCGTACTTGGCTGGGCGCTCGATGGACACGGCCTGCTGATTCGCTCGGAATGGAATTTGGTGAAATATCTGGAAAGCGGCCGGTTGCAGGTGGTATTGCCGGCCTACAAGCTGCCGGAAGCAGACTTGTTTGCGTTCTATCCGAGCCGCCGCAATTTATCGGCCCGTGTCAGGACGTTTATCGACTTTCTGGTGGCCGAGATTGGGCAAGCGCCGACAATTAAGCATTTGCTGAAACTGAGCTAAGCCAGCCTTTTCGCCTTTTCGCATCCCCAAAAAAATATCGGAATCCACGGGAAGAATTTCTTTTCCTGTCATATGTCGCGGTAGGGATACCCATTACTGGGTACCCCCCGCACAGATCCCGGCGTGCGCAATTCACGCACCGGGCTCCTGCCTTGGGTGTTTGGCGGTAAAGCGCACTACCGGCCAGGGGTGAAGGACCCGTACTGGGGGAATCCATGCCTTTGCTAGGCGAGCGATCTTCCTCCACGTCGTATCGTCCTTCTGGCTGCGTCGCCGTAGCGCGCGCCTCCAGATGTCGATGACATGTCGTCGAAACGCCACCATCGTCAGGCTATTGGTCGGCACGGCATGGTAGTTGTAATACCCTTGTACTACCTGCCGTAGCCATTTCCCTTGCTCCGAGATCGAGTGATGCCATCTGCGCCGCATCTCTTCCTTGATTGCTTTCAGCGTGGCTTGCATACGGTCACGTCGGGTTTTCCGCCTCAGCATGAACCTGCCATCCCGTGCGCGCCCGCTTATATGCGTGAAACCAAGGAAATCAAATGTCTCCGGCTTACCCAGCCCTCGTTTTGAGCGATTTTGCGCCGCAAAACGGCCAAATTCGATCAAACGAGTCTTCTCCGGGTGCACCGTCAGCGCAAATTGCGCCAATCTCGCTTGCATGGCTCGCTTGAACCGCTTGGCGTCATACGCTTTGTCGAAACCGATGACAATATCATCTGCGTATCGAACAATCACAACGTTTCCCTCGGCGTGGCGCTTGCGCCATTGGTTTGCCCAGAGATCGAAGACGTAGTGAAGATAGATGTTAGCCAACAGCGGCGAGATCACTGCCCCTTGGGGCGTTCCCTCCTCCGTTGACTTGATTACGCCATCTTCCATTGCCCCCGCCGTCAGCCATTTGCGTATCAGGCGAATCACTCGTTGGTCGCCGATCCGGTGCTCAACGAACTTGATCAGCCAATCATGGCTGACCGTATCGAAGAACCGGCTTATATCGGCGTCCAGTATCCAGCTCACATTCGTACGCGCAATTCCCGTCGCCAGCGCATCAAGTGCGTCATGCTGCCCTCGCCTGGGACGGAAACCGTACGAGAAACCCAGAAAGTCATTCTCATACACCGCATTGAGCACTTCCACCAAGGCCCGCTGGACAATCTTATCCTCCAGCGCAGCAATACCCAGCGGACGCATCTTGCCGTCCGGTTTCGGTATATACCGCCTCCGGCTCGGCAGCGCCCGATAGGCTTGGCGGTGCAAACGCCCATGCAAGCGCGTGAGGTTTCCCTCCAGATCCCGTTCGTAGTCGTGCCACGTCACGCCATCAACCCCCGCCGCCGCTTTCTTTCTTAACCAGAAAAACGACGCCTCCAGCAGGTCCATGTCGATCAAGTGGAATAGCTCCGTGAACCGCTCCTTCTTCCTTTGCCTTGCGGCTTGCCGCACACGATCCAGCCTCTGGGACACGCTTTCCCGGCTCTGCGTCCGGCGCATGTGAGGTCTGTCCGTGCTCCCCTTGGCCCTTCCCCTTCGCTCCATCGACTCCGCATCCGGTTGCCCGGACTTGTTCGCCAACTTCGTCGCTACTATGGGAAAGTCCGACTTCTCCTGTCCGTTCATCATCGGCTTCGGCTCCTCGCCTTCCCGATGCGGGCCGCCTGGCTATCCTGCCGCCAGCGGTCAAACAGGAGATCTCCCGGTTCCCGCGTAAAGGTCTTACCTACATGCCAGGGTCTCAGACCGCGCCGAGTCCGCACGAGGCTCGCGATAGCGCCCCATGCAATATGGCCTTCCGCATACAGTACTGCGTCGGCACTCGAGTCTTTAATAAATCTTTCGCGGCTCAATGGCTGGCCTATAAGCACCCCTGTCAACGCTTCACGACCTACCTCGCGATAGGCCGCGCATGACTCGGGGACAATGTGATTCGCTATATCTTCCATCGTAAGAGACTTTCACTCCTTGACCTCTACCGGTCTCCCGGCGCACGCTGTAATTTTATACAGTATTTATCCGTTCTTCAAGAAATCTACAAGCGAAGCATCGAAAATGCGTATGTGCGCTGCGAAGGTGTTGCTTGACTTGGCCAACTTCGGGCGTAGAAGGTTGGGCTATTTCCGATAAATCTGCGCCGTCAGCTGCGTCAGCGTGGTTGGCACCGCGTC
The DNA here is from genome assembly GCA_035568435.1 of Herbaspirillum sp. Classification (GTDB taxonomy): domain Bacteria; phylum Pseudomonadota; class Gammaproteobacteria; order Burkholderiales; family Burkholderiaceae_D; genus Herbaspirillum. The sequence continues at coordinate 14,201 of DATMOE010000126.1, forward strand.
GAGCCGATCGAAGAATCAAGTTAGGAGGCTAATTCCCGCGTCGCTTGAAACACCATTTGATCCAATCCGCCAAATCCAAAAACGCATGCAGAGGTCGCAAAATTAGGCGTTGTCGGAACGTGAATAATTGCTCCATCAGTGGCGGCTCAAACAGCGTACGCTGCGCCAAGCCAAACTCCTTTCACTGCGAGAAATATCGAGG
>DATMOE010000127.1:0-5060 GCA_035568435.1 Herbaspirillum sp.
TGCGCGAGGGCAGATGGTCGCGTGTTCAGAATGGCTTGCAAATGCAGGGCCGTACGATCGGTCTGGTCGGTTTTGGCCAAGTCGCCCAGCGCGTGGCCGTTGTGTGCATGGCCTTGGGCATGCGGGTATTGACATTCGATACTGCGCGCCGGAACGGCCGGCCGGTCTCGCAGGTTGCCTTCGTTGCTTCGCTCGATGCATTGCTGGCCGAAAGCGACGTGTTGAGCTTGCATGTGCCGCTGACCGCGCAGACGCGTGGCATGATCGGCGCGGCGCAGCTTGCGCTGCTGCCGAAAGGCGCGATTGTCATCAACACGGCGCGTGGTGAATGCATCGATGAGCAGGCCTTGATCGAGGCGCTGCAAGCCGGCCATCTTTTCGCCGCCGGTCTCGACACGATGGCGCTGGAGCCGCTGCCTGCGGACAGCGCGTTGCTGCGTTTATCCAATATCGTGCTCACGCCGCATGTCGGCGGCTCGACGCCGGCCGCACTGGCGGCGATGGCCGATGGCGCCGCCCGCAATATTCTGAACTTCCTGCGCGGTGAAACGATAGACGCTGCGGCTTGCGTCAATCCGCAGGTTCTTGCCCCTTCCTCCATGACTGAAAGCATCAGATGAGTGTAAATACCACGGAAAAATGGCCGCCCGGCTTCCGCATTAACCCACGCGTAGAACGCTTGTCCAGTGGCCTGATCGACGCTTTTCGCAAGGTACCGGTGGCGGTCGCCGGCGACTGCATGGGACGCAGCATCGGCGCCACCGGTTTGCGCATTTACCACGGCATGCTCGCAATGACGATGTGCGGCCCGGCCTTCACCGTGCGGGTGCGCCCGGGCGATAACCTGATGATTCACAAAGCCCTGACCATGGTGCAACCGGGCGATATCCTGGTGATTGACGGTGGCGGCGACGTGACGCAGGCTTTGATGGGCGGCTTGATGCGCACCACCGCGCTGGCCCGCCAATTGGGCGGATTGGTCATCGACGGTGCGGTGCGCGATCTGGTGGAATGGGCCGAAGGCGAGTTGCCGGTGTTTGCACGCGGCCATACCCACCGCGGTCCCAGCAAGGAAGGTCCGGGCGCCATCAATGTGCCGATCTCCTGCGCCGGACTGGTGGTGTTGCCGGGCGACTTGATTCTCGGCGATGCCGATGGCGTGATTGCGATCGACGCTTCAGAAGTCGAGGCGCTGCTGCCTGCCGTGCAGGCACATATGAAAAGAGAGAATGCGATCCGCGCATCGAACCGCGAAGGCTCTTCCGATCCCGAGCGATTCGATAGTATTCTGCGTAGCAAGGGCGTGCCGCTTTAGCAGTGTTGTTCAATATGCCAAATGCCAATGTATTTCTATTCAAACTAAAAAGACAAAAAATGAATCGACGCCAATACATCACGTTTCTCGGCAGCCTAATACTGGCTGCCACCTGCGCCGCCAGTGCCATCGCCATCGCACAGGAAAAATGGCCGGACAAACCGGTGCGCCTGATTGTGCCTTTCCCGCCCGGCGGCGGCACCGATATGCTGAGCCGCATGATCGGCGCGCAACTGGGCAAGGAAAACGGCAAGGCCTTCGTGGTGGAAAATCATCCCGGCGCGGGCGGTAACATCGGTCTTGATTTGGTCGCCAAGGCGGCCGCCGATGGTTACACCATCGGCATGGGACAAGCCACCAATCTGACGATTAATCCATCGCTCTACCCCGAAATGCCGTTTGATCCTTCCAAAGACTTCGTGCCCATCGTACTCGTGGCGCAGCAACCGATGGTGCTGGTGGTGGCGAGTACTTCGCCCTACAAGAGCGTGGCCGATTTGCTGAAGGGCGCAAGGGAAAACAAGGATGGATTGAAGATCGGCCTGGCCGGTAACGGCACTGTCGGTTATCTGGCAGGGGAGATGCTGGCGCGCCGGGCCAATGTGAAACTGCTGAATATTCCCTACAAAGGCGCCAGCCCGGCGCTAGTCGATCTGATCGGCGGCCAGTTCGATCTCTATTTCGGCAATACGCAGTCGGTCATGGCGCTGGTCGGCAGCGGCAAACTGCGCGCGTTGGCGGTAACCTCGGCCAAGCGCTTGAAGGCATTGCCATCGGTGCCGACACTGGCCGAATCCGGTTTCCCCGGCTTTGAAGCGGTCACCTGGTCCGGCCTGGTGGGACCGGCCCACATGCCCGTTGCGGTGGTGGCGCAAATCAACCAGCAAGTGAATCAAATCCTGCAACGGCCGGACATGTTGGAAAAAATGACCGCCGAAGGCAGCGATGCGCTCGGCGGCTCGCCACAGGACTTCGCGCTTTATCTGAAATCCGAACAAACGAAATGGAGCGCCTTGATTCATGACGCTGGGATCAGTTTGAAATAGGCCGCTCAAGTTAGCTCGGCTAACCCGGCGGCGACAGAGGTGACCCTTCGACACGCTGCGCTGCTCAGGGCGAACGGAGTTTTTTAATGATTTTTCGTAAAACATAAACAACCCCCGTTCGCCCTGAGCAGCGCAGCGTGTCGAAGGGTCACCTCCGTCGGTAAAATTTACAAGACTCAGCGTAAATCGGAACCCACAGAAAAGTCCGAACAACAAAAATGAAGGAGACCGATAATGTTTTTGACCGCTCGACAGCCCTCCCTTTTTCTGCAAACCAGCCACGCTTTAGCTGCGGCAGCGGTTCTTATCGGCATGCTTGCATTGCCCGTCAGGGCCGAAGATAAGTATCCCTCCAAGCCGATCACGCTAGTGGTGCCTGCGGCGCCGGGAGGCTCCAACGATGTTTTTGCGCGTCTGCTCGGGCGTCAACTCACCGCCAGCCTCGGCCAGCCGGTAATCGTGGAAGACCGGCCCGGCGCCAGCGCGGTCATCGCCAGTAACTACGTGGCCCGCTCGGCCCCCGACGGTTACACGCTGCTGGTCGTCTCCTCCTCGTTTACAACTAATGCCGCCATTCATACCAGTGCTGCGTTTGATAGCAGCAGAAATTTGATGCCGGTTGCGGCATTGGCAAAAGGGCCGCTGATTCTGGCGGTCTCGGACAGCTTGCCGGTCCATACCGGCGCCGAATTTGTCAGCTATGCCAAGGCGCATCCAGGCCAACTGAATTACGGCACCTCGGGGATCGGCAGCATCAATCACTTCGCTTCCGAAATTCTGGACGAGGTGGCGCAGATTAAAATGATCCACGTCCCTTATAAGGGCATCGCGCCGGCGGTCACCGACCTGATGGGCGGACACGTCCAACTGGTGATCGCCAGCGCGCCCTCGCTATTGCCGCAGATCAGATCCGGCCAGTTGCGCGCGTTGGGTATTGCCAGCCTGAGCCCATCGGCTGTCGCGCCGGATATTGTGCCGCTGGCAAAAAACGACATTCCCGGCTATCAGGTCGAACTCTGGTGGGGCGTGCTGGGGCCGGCCGGCTTACCGGCGCCGCTGGTGGCCAAACTGAATGCGGAAATCAACAAAGTTGTCCAATTGCCTGAAATGCGCGAAGCCTTTTTACGCGATGGGGCCGAACCCATGCCAATGAAGCAGGCCGAATTCGCCCGTCTGATCAGCGACGAGATCGCGCGCTGGAAAAAAGTGGCGCAAAGCGCAGGCATCCAGACCGACTGAACAGTGCGTTTGTAAGTCTCCCCCCTCAGCCGCGCTCCTGGCGCTGTCCTTTACCGGTTTCAGGCCGGCATGCATTTTTTGCATGCGCTGGAAAAAATGCCCCGATGTTGATTAAAATGTAAGACGTGTGCCGACAACGGCCGCCAAGCTACCAATCGGAGTGCTTGGCGTCTGCCATGTAAGGCCTGAGTAAGCGTAACAACCTATGTTTTGTGAATTAATGTTGGGAGACAACTTTGGCTAATATCGAAACATTCACGCAGGAAAACCGGGTATTCGAACCGACGCCTGCATTCGTAAAGCAAGCCAATATTTCAGGCATGCCGGCTTATCGGGCCTTATGCGACGAAGCGGCGCGCGACTATGAAGGTTTCTGGGCGCGCCTGGCGCGTGAAACATTGCACTGGCACCAGCCCTTTACTAAAACACTCAATGAAACCGACGCCCCATTCTACAAATGGTTTGAAGACGGCAAGCTCAACGTCTCCTACAACTGCCTCGACGTCAATCTGACCAACGGCAACGCCGATAAAACCGCGATTATCTTCGAATCCGATGACGGCAAAGTAGCCCCGATTACCTATCGCGCGCTGCATCAGAAAGTCTGCAAATTCGCCAACGGCCTGAAGTCGCTGGGCATCAAAAAAGGCGACCGCGTCGTCATCTACATGCCGATGTCGGTTGAAGGCGTGGTAGCGATGCAGGCATGCGCCCGCATCGGCGCGACGCACTCGGTCGTCTTCGGCGGCTTTTCGGCAAAATCGCTGCAGGAACGGATCATCGATGCCGGCGCTGTTGCGGTGGTGACGGCGGATCAACAAGTGCGCGGCGGCAGGCAACTGCCGTTAAAAGCCATCGTCGACGAAGCGCTGGCCCTGGGTGGCTGCGACAACGTCAAAAACGTCATTGTTTACCGTCGCAGCGGCGCCGACATCGCCTGGACGGAAGGGCGCGACCTCTGGCTGCACGATCTGGTGGCCAATCAATCGGACGATTGCGCACCGGAATGGATCGATGCCGAACATCCGCTATTTATCCTCTACACATCCGGCTCCACCGGCACCCCGAAGGGCGTGCAGCATAGCTCGGGGGGATTTCTGCTGTGGGCGGCATTGACGATGAAATGGAGTTTCGACATCAAGCCGGACGACATCTACTGGAGCACGGCCGACATCGGCTGGATTACCGGCCACACCTATATCGCCTACGGCCCGCTGGCGGTGGGCGCGACGCAAATCATCTTTGAAGGCGTGCCGACCTACCCGAACGCTGGTCGTTTCTGGGAAATGGTGCAGCGTCACAAGGTGAGCATTTTCTACACCGCGCCGACGGCGATCCGCTCGCTGATCAAGGCTGCCGATGCCGATGCAAAAATCCATCCCGATCGCTACGACCTATCGTCGCTGCGGTTATTGGGCACGGTTGGCGAGCCGATCAATCCTGAAGCCTGGATGTGGTAT
>DATMOE010000128.1:0-4243 GCA_035568435.1 Herbaspirillum sp.
AAGTGTGTCGGTTGCGTTGCATATCGACGCCTGCGATAAGTTGCGTGGCTTCGGCCAGACGCAGCGTGACGGCGGCGCGTGCGCCTTCTGTGAGGCGATCGGGGTTACTTGCCATATACATGTCGCCGGGCGGCGTGCGCAGGGTGTAATTGTCCATGACATGATCGACATAATTGCGATAGATCTGCACCGCCACTTTTTCCACCAGCGGCGAAATGTTGCGCTTTTCAAATTTCAGACCGACGTTCTGGCGCGAGAAGCGGGCGCCGTCCATGCGGCGGTCGGCATAGGCGGCGCGGCCGTCGCTTTTGGCGACCGATAATTCGATCAGCGTGTCGTCATCCGGCGTTAGCCCGATCGCTGCGCGGCTGCTCCAGCGGGTATACGCCGAATGCACGGCAGCGCCGCTGCCGTCGCGGTAATCGTCGGAATGGGAACGGGTGGCGTCGGCTTGCAGATACATGTCGGCGAGGCTATAGCGCGCACCGGCGACTTCATCGCGGCGTCCGTAACTGCCGAACATGATGCTGCTGTTGGCTTTCAGGCCGGGGGGCATGCGATAGTCGCTGCGTTCGAATAAGACCGTACCGGCCGAGCCGACCGGCCCGTACAGCACGGTTTGCGGGCCTTTGATGACGGTGATTTTGTCGTATTCGGCGGGGAAGATATAAGCGGTCGGCGGGTCCATGCGGTTGTTACACCCCCCCAACATGGTTTGCCCGTCCGCAGTGATGTTCAGGCGCGATCCGGCCATGCCGCGCAGTACCGGATCGCCATCGGCGCCGCCTTTGCGGATCACGGAGAAGCCGGGAATTGTTTTCAGATAATCTGCGCCGTCATGTGCCGGCACTGGCTGGCGCGGCGCTTTTGGATCGGTCACCACGGTGAGCGGGGTCGACATTTGCGGTGCAGTGACGACGATTTCCGATAGCGCTGTGCGCTGCTCTGGAATGATGGAAGGCCCGGCAGCGGCGGGATGGAAGGCCAGCGTCAGGGCGCAGGCAAGAGGGGGGAATGTGTATCGGTTCATCCCGCCATTTTGTTGGCTCGCTTGAAGCAGGGAAACTGGAGGATGGCGCGAATGTATGCAGATAATTCTGTAGTGCTATTTAGGATTAAGCGCCGAACAAAAAGCCGTCATCGGTGGCTGCTATCGAGCTGCGTAGGTGACGAATTGCATCGAAATAATGATAAGAGTTTTCCCAGTTTTGATATTCGCAACCGGCGCGGCCAATGCTAATGTACTGACATTATTGACATTGAGATATCGTGAACCATCATGCCGTAACAGATTGGCCGGCAGCGTTGCAGGCGCTGGCTGAAGCCAAGGCGCATGCGGAAGCCGCCAATGCGGCCAAGAGCTTGTTGCTGGCCACCATCAGTCATGAAATTCGCACGCCGCTATACGGCATGCTGGCGTCGATCGAGCTGATCGGCAAGACGCGGCTGGATGCATTGCAAATGCAATTGGCGGATGCGATGGCGTGTTCGGCGCGCACGCTCAAGGGCGTGTTGGACGATGCGCTCGATTTCGTCAAAACCGACATCGGCACCGCCGTTGTCGCGCAGCAGGAGTTCGATCTGTGCCGGGAGATTAAAGCGGCGGTACAGGGCTTCGCTGCGCGCGCTGCGTTAAAAAATCTGCAATTGCATTGCGTGCTCGATCCGGCGCTGGCCGGTCTTTGGTGGGGCGATGCGCTCAAGTTGACGCAGATACTCAATAACCTGATTAATAACGCGGTGAAATTCACCTTGCGCGGCAGTGTGACGATCGCCGGCAAGCTGCTCGGCGCGCATGCCGATAGCGGCCCCTCGTCGATTGAATTATCGGTGCGCGATACCGGGCCGGGTGTCGCTGCAGAAAACGCCGAACGCATTTTCAATTTATTCGAACAGGCAGACGATCTGAGGCGCGCTTTGCCGTTTGCCGGCTCTGGACTGGGCCTGTTCATTTGCAGAAAATCCGCTATCGCCATGGGCGGCAGAATCGATCTGGTTTCATCGCCCGGGAGCGGCAGCACCTTTACGCTGCGCATCGTTTTGCAGCGTTCAGGGACCGGTTCGCCGCAGATGTCGAATGCGCCATCGCCCATGCGCAAGACGCCAGCCAGAGTATTGATCGTGGACGATCAGGCCATCAATCTGCTGCTACTCGAAAAACAATTACATTATTTCGGCTGCCATGTCACAACGGCCAGCAGCGGTGTAGCAGCGTTGGCGTATGGCCGGCATGCCGATCTCAATTTCGATCTGATTTTGACCGATCTGAATCTGCCCGACATCGACGGCTGCATGCTGGCGCGCAGTTGGCGTGCCGATGGGGTGACGGTGCCGATTGTGGCGATCACCGGGCGCCGCTCGGCCGATGAATCCGCGCGTTGTCTGGCCGCCGGCATGGATGGGTATCTGCTCAAACCGTTCACCATGGAAGAGCTGAGCGTCATTTTGGCGCGCCACGCCGGTCTGCATGGCAAGCCCTGTGAGCCGCCGTTCGAACTGCCTGCGGTGCAAGCCTTGCAGAGCTTAACTGCCGCATCGTATAAGTGGCGGCCGGAAATGATGCGGCTTGCCGTTGCCGCTATTACTAATGATCTGGCGGCGCTGGCGCAGTGCGTGGCAATGCCGGATGCCGAAAAAAATATGGAAAAATTGGGCCGGTTGATTCATCGCATTCATGGCGGCATGGCGGCGCTGGATATGCGGCCTGCGGCGGCGTTGTGCCGCGCCATCGAAGAGAGCATCGAATTCGAATGGATGCAGGAAGTGCGCCGGCTGACGCCGGTGCTGCAAGATATGTTGTTGCAGATCCGGGAGGATATCGATCCCGGCGAAGACGACGGCATTGTGCATTGATATTTTTATGCAATGCGTTCTACCGTTCATGCGTTTGGCAAGTGCTTGTGGCGTCGTATTAGTTGCCGATAGTGCGAGACCGGGCGGAGCGATAGGCTATCAGGCGGCGGCGATTGCAGCCACGTCATACGGCACAATACATCGTCTTTTTTGACATAGTGATGCCAAAGCGCGGCGCTCGCATGCAGGGTAATCAGCGCATAAAACACGCGGCTCAGAATGGCGTGGAGCAATGCCATCGATGCAACCAGATCGTGGTTTGCTGCAACCAGGCGCGGAAATTCGAAGCCTAGCAACGGCATCGGAATCGCAAAGTCTTTGGCGTTGACGATCACCCAGCCGATCAACGGTTCGACAATCAATAAGGCATACAGCATGCAATGCAGCCCCTTGACCAGCCATTGATCGAGCCGGTTGACGCCGGCTGGCGGCGGATGGTAACCGAATAGACGCGCCAGCAGACGCGGCAGCACCAGGCTCAAGCCGGCCATGCCGGCGCCGATGTGGATCACCATCAGCGTGCGCATCGGCGCTACGCCGGTATCGACGATCCAGTGGCGCAGTTCGCCGCTGAGCACGACTGCCAACAATAAAAGGGCGCCTGCCCAATGAAAAAATATGGAGTAAGCATTATGGCGAGTCGACTTCATCGCTTATGCTCCGTTTCAAATAAGTTTGCGTGATAGCCGCTGGCCGCAGCAATCGGCGCAGACGCCCGGAAGGGCGGCCGGCCGATTGATACAAGCCGTGTTACTTGCGGCTTATTGAATTACTTGCTGAGTTTGGTCCAGGCATTTTTCCATGCGTAGCCGACGCCGGGGGCATATGCTGCGGGCGCTTGACCGCACCAACCGCTGGCCGGAAACTCTTTGCATTGATAAACGTTGCCGAGATTTTTGACCTTGGCGCCGGGCTGGTACGTGGTGTTCGGCTGGTAGGCCGGAATGGTCGATGGATCGACATCGCCGCCGCCAGTATCGCCGCCTTCTGCCGCCGGATCTTTGTTCACAATCACCGTGTGATGCGCCACGCTCGAAGCTTGGCCATCGCTGACCGTGACTTCGAAGGTAAAGCTGGTATCGGCTTTCAGGCTGGGCGCGATGAAATTGACGGCGCTTTGCTGCAATGCGTCCGAATCGCCATCCGTCGGTGTCAGGCCTTCCGGGAACTTCCAGGAAAAGCGCAATTCATCGCCATCTGGATCGGTGGATGAGGATGCATCGACCGTGCCTTGTTCTCCGGCATCGATACTCTGCGGGCCAGTGAGATGCGAGACCGGTGGACGGTTTACCACGGGGTCGATATCGTCGCCGGTATGTTTGGTTTCCAGTATCGCGGTATAGCTTTTGTCCCGCGCGAATAACTGATTTTTGCCGGCATCGGCCAGTAC
>DATMOE010000129.1:0-2199 GCA_035568435.1 Herbaspirillum sp.
AGCGTTTTCATGAATATGGCGCCGAATGCAGACGCGCAGGTAATCGTGCCGGCATGAAAAGCGTTCATGCCGAAGCCGACCTGCAATGTCATCGGCAATAAAAACGGCACCGCGCCGAAGCCGGCTCTAAATAGCGATCCGCCCATGACGGAGACGCGAAAAGTCGAAATTCGCAACATGCGCAAGTCGAGCAACGGAAAAGCTTCGTTGCGGGCGTGCCGCACATATAAATAGAGCATCAGCACGCCGGCCGCTACCAGGCATAAAGCCAGCGATGGCGCCAGCAATTCGCCATCGAGCAACGATAGTCCCATCATCGCCAATGTGCTGCCAATGGCCGATAAGACGAAGCCCTTGAGGTCCAGCGGCTTCACGTCATCGGTGCGCCAGTTCTCGAAATAACGGCTGGCCAGATACATCCCGAGCAGGCTGACAGGCACGTTGATGACGAAGATCCAGCGCCAGTGGAAATAGGTGGTAATGAAACCGCCCAGCGGCGGCCCGATCACCGGGCCCAATAATGCCGGCAGCGTCAGAAAATTGACGGCCTTGACCAGATCGGCACGCGGCACTGAACGGAATATAACGATGCGGCCGACCGGCACCATCATTGCGCCGCCGATTCCCTGTAAAAATCGCGCGGCGACAAACCCCAGCAGAGAATTCGATACGGCGCACATCAATGAACCGATCATGAATACGGCCATTGCCGCCCGGAATACGGTACGCGCGCCATAGCGATCGGCCACCCAGCCGCTGATCGGAATGAACACGCCCAGTCCCACGACATAGGCAGTCATCGCCAGTTTCAGCGTCAGCGGATCCTGCCCGAGATCGCGCGCCAAAACCGGTAATGAGGTCGCAAGTACCGTCGCGTCCATGTTTTCCATGAACAACGCGCAAGCAACAACTAAGGGAATGAGAAAAATACGAGACATGCGATGACTGTGATGCAAACAAGAAACAGGTTCTAACAACAGAAACGCAGATAAAAAAAGACAGACGCAATGCACTGTCTGCCGCACCGTAGTTTATACCTGTTCGGGAAAATCCGCTCGGCACGTGGCATACTGCCATCTTCCGCACCGTCAAACCAGAATTCAGAATTTTCAAGGCCCATGCCCATCTTGCCATTTTCCTCATTGGGTCTGCTGCCCTCCCTATTACGCGTCATCGACGAAATGGGTTATCCCGCGCCAACGGCGATTCAAGCCGAAGCGATTCCAGTCATCCTGCGCGGTGACGATGTACTCGGCGCGGCGCAAACCGGCTCCGGTAAAACGGCGGCGTTTGCGTTGCCGATATTGCAATCCGTGCTGCTCGATAAAGATGAAAACAGGCGCAAAAAGGAGCAAGTGCCTGAGCAAGTGCAGCAGCAAGTACGACAACGCCAGGTGCGCGCGCTGATCCTGGTACCGACGCGTGAGCTGGCGGCGCAGGTCGGCGCGACGTTTGAGAAGCTGGCGCAATACAGCCCGCATCGGCTGCACATTTCGGTATTGTTCGGCGGTGTGTCGATTAATCCGCAAATGATGGCCTTGCGCGGCGGCGCCGATATTGTGGTCGCCACGCCGGGCCGCCTGCTGGATTTGATCGACCATAATGCGCTCAGTATTTCCGCCGCATCGACGCTGGTATTGGATGAGGCCGACCGCCTGCTCGATCTGGGTTTCGCCGATGAAATCGGCCGTCTGCTGAAGCTGTTGCCGGCGCAACGCCAGACGCTGCTGTTCTCTGCAACGTATCCGCCAGCGGTGCAGGCATTGGCGCACAATATTTTGCATCATCCGATCAAAATAGAGCTTGCATCTACCGTAGCCGATCAGCCCGATATCGAGGAACGCGCCATTGAAGTCGATGCCGGCCGCCGCACCCAATTGCTGCGGCATCTGATCGAGCAGCATGCGTGGGAACGGGCGCTGGTTTTTGTCGCGACCAAATATGCGGCCGATATCGTTGCCGTTAAATTGCAGCGCGCCGGCATCGATGCCGGCGCCTTTCACGGCGATCTCAGCCAGGGTGCGCGCACGCAATTGCTGGCTGAATTTAAAAATACCAAGCTGCGTATCTTGATCGCCACCGATGTGGCCGCGCGCGGTATCGACATCACGCAACTGCCGGCCGTTGTCAACTACGATTTGCCGCGTTCCACCGTCGAATATACGCATCGCATCGGCCGCACCGGCCGCGCCGGCGCCA
>DATMOE010000130.1:0-4850 GCA_035568435.1 Herbaspirillum sp.
AGCCGAACGCGAACAGGGCATCACGATCGATGTCGCCTACCGCTATTTCGCCACGCCAAAACGCAAATTCATCATCGCCGATACCCCCGGCCACGAGCAATACACGCGCAACATGGTGACCGGCGCATCGACTGCAGACGCCGTCATCATTCTGATCGACGTCTCCAAAGTCAAACTGCACGACGACGGCACCGTCGATCTGTTGACGCAGACCAAACGCCATTCCACGATTGCGCATTTGCTGCGCATCGAGCACGTCATCATCGCCGTCAACAAGATGGATCTGATCGACTACGATGAAACAATCTACAACCGCATCGTGGCGGCTTACCGGGCGTTTGCGCAGCAATTGGGGCTCAAGGATGTGCATGCGATTCCGCTGTCGGCACTGGCTGGCGATAATGTCGTCACACCAGGCGACAAGATGCCATGGCACAAAGGCCCGACCCTCATTACGCTGCTGGAATCTTTGAGCGTCTACGATCAATCGCATGATGAGCCGTTGCGCTTTCCGGTGCAATTGGTCGCACGCCACAACGGTCATGAGGCCAACGACTTCCGCGGCTATATGGGCCGCATCGAAGCCGGCGTGGTACGCAAGGGCGATCGCCTGACCGTGCAACCGAGCGGCCTCTCCGCGACCGTCAAAGATATCCAAGTACTGGAAGGTTCCTTGGATTCGGCCGTGGTCGGCCAATCCGTTACCGTGCTGCTGGAAGAATATCTGGACATTTCACGCGGCGATATGCTGGCATCGGCAACACAAGCACCGACGCTGCTCAAAACCCTCACCGCCGATCTGTGCTGGCTCTCCGAAGACCAGCTCGACCTGCGCCGCAAATACTGGCTCAAGCACAGCACTCGCCAGGTCGCCGCACGCGTCGGCAAGGTCGATACGCTGCTAGACATCAATACCCAGCAACGCCATCCGGCCGAATCGTTGAAGCTCAACGACATCGCCCGCGTGACCATCAATGTGCAGCAAGCCATTGCCGTCGATGCTTACGACGCCATTCGCAGCACCGGCTCGTTCATTTTGATCGATGAAGTGACGCACCAGACGGTCGCAGCGGGCATGATTGTGCTAGCCTGACGAATACTCTCAACGGCCGCCGCCACCATCTGCCCGATGCCAAATTCGTCTAATTCGTCCAATTCAAACGCTGCTCTCCCTACCCCCTCGTATGGCAAAGTCTACTTAATCGGCGCCGGCCCCGGCGCTGCCGATCTGATCACGGTACGCGGCGCGCGCCTGCTGGCGCAGGCCGATGTCGTGCTGCACGATGCGCTGGTCACCGAAGACATGCTGGCTTTGTGTCCGCAAGCGGTTCGGCTATCGGTCGGCAAACGCTCGGGCCAACGCTCCACCGCACAACACGCCATTAATCGCCTGCTGGTCGAGTGCGCAGAAAAATACGCGCTGGTCGTGCGGCTCAAAGGCGGCGACCCGATGCTATTCGGCCGCGCCGACGAAGAACTCACGGCATTGGAATCCCACGGTATCGAGGTTGAAGTGGTACCGGGCATTACTGCGGCATTGGCGGCAGCGGCCGCCTCGCGCCAGCCTTTAACCAAACGCGGCGTATCGCGCAGCGTCGCCTTATTTACGTCAAGTACCGCGCCGGAAGAGACGCAACTGGTCCAAATGCCGATTGGCGATACGCTGGTGCAATACATGGGGGGACGCGAAGCGACGGCGACTGCCCGCAAGCTGCTGGCCCAGGGATTTTCGCCTGCTACGCCGGTGGTGGTGGTGGAGAATTGCAGCCGCCCGGATCAACAGGTGCAGCGCTTGATATTGTCGGAACTGGAACTGGGGTTGACCCGATTCAGCGGCCCGGTGCTGGTCATGATCGGCACCGCGCTGGCGGCACGCAAGTTGATGTAGAAATCGGCATCGATACGGTTTCGTTGAATTGCCACTGTTGCGTAGTTAACGGGAATTCGCTGTGAACTCGCCAGCGATTGCAATGTTCGACACAGCATATTCGTATGGTAGAGTTTGGGCGGATATCCACAAAGACGCATTTAATCTGGCGCATTACAAAAAGCGATCGTCCGGCGCATAAAACAGGGTCAAAAGCCATCAATAAAATACAAAGCGGTGCATTGGCCAGTTACTGAATACAACAAACGGTTACTTATTTCCCAGGGAGAAATTATGACTTTGTTGAGATCAAAAATATGAAAATGCATCTTGCCGGCAATGACATCAAAGGCGGGGTCATCGCGACATTGTTCGCATTGCCGATTGAGCTTATCTACGGCAGGATTGCCGTTGCGCCGCTAGGACCGCTCCATTTTTCGGATGGCATTCAGGCTGCGTTATGGACATGCGTGATGACCGGCTTTCTGGCGACGATATTTCGGGGAACGCCGGGCGTGATCAATGGTTCAAGCGCAAAAATCGCACTGATTCTCGCCGCACTAACCGCAATGCTGATCAAAAATTCTGACGTCATTGCCGACCCAAATGCCATTGAGCTCATATTCGCGTTACTGTTCATGTGTACCATGCTGGCAGGCCTATTCCAATGCCTGATTGCACTGACGCGTTTAAGTCGCAGCCTTAAATTCATTCCCTATCCGGTAATCGCCGGAACCATGGTTGGCAGCGCCATTACCATGGCCAAAACCGCCTTGATCACGACGCTTGGCGCCAGCCAGAGCGGCATGAATACCGCGTTTTTCTCTGCCTGGCACCCGTTGAGTATCGTCGTCGCCGTCGCGACGTTTTATTTATGCGTGCGTCCACCGATCATATCCAGGAAAATCCCCTTCATGCTCACTGCGCTGGCGGGCGGAACACTGGTGCATTATTCACTATCGCTGCTGATCGGCAGCAATCATCTTGGGGCCACCTGGTCGGCCATCGATGGCTTGCTGCCGCCTTTTTCGTTCTGGCATTTCGCAACCCACAATGGCATGAAAAGGCTAATCGATTGGCTACCCTTGGTGGTTCCTTACGCGCTCGCGATCGCGGGCGTCGCATCGATGGAATCGGTACTTTGTTTGCCCACGATTGAAGCGGCCACCTACCACAAACCAAATACAGATCGCGAACTTTGGGCGCAAGGTCTCGGCAATCTGGTGGTCGGTTTGATGGGCGGATTTCCAAGCGAGGCGATCGGTGTGCGCAGCAAAGTTAATTTATCTGCCGGCGCGCGCAGCCGGATGAGTGGCCTAGCCTATTCGATTGCGCTCGGCCTGTTCGTCATCATCGGCTGCCGCTGGATAGGAAAAGTGCCCGAGGCAGTGACCGCCGGATTGATCCTCTATCTGGCCTACACGCTGATTGACGATGGTACGCGCCGCCTGATCCGGCAGCTCCTGCCCAAGCAAGGTCGTGTACCCCGATCGCAATACAAAATGCTGTGGGCGAACGCGACCGTGTTGACCGTTGTTGCGCTGGTCGTCGTTTTGGGCGGCATGTTGCAAGCGACCGGCGTGGGCTTCATTGCCGCCATCCTTCTGTTCTTTTTTACCAGCATGAAGCCGGTCATTCACCGCACGGTTAGCGGGCAGATGCGTCGTTCGTTAAAGGTGAGAACGTCGGAAGCTGCACAACTACTAGAGCGGCATGGTCGTCAGATACAAATCATCGAGCTCGAAGGTATTCTCTTCTTCGGCACAGCCGAGCGCCTGGCGCAGGAAATAGGCAAGTTGCCCAATGATTTAAAAATGGTAATTCTCGATTTCAGCAAGGTCAAAGAAATCGATGCGACTGCCGCCCGCACCTTATTTCAACTGGCGCGCGGCATTCAGGCACAGGAGCAGATGGTACTATTTTGCGGCGGCAGTCTGAGTGTCGAAGCCGATCTGGCTGCCGCAGGGCTACGCGAACTCGTACCGGCCGAATGCTGGCATCATGACGGAGATCAGGCCCTTGAAGCGGCCGAGGAGACAATACTGGCAGAGCTCGGTTTTCAGCAAACGGATGTGGTGCTGACGTTGGATCAAACGATGTTGGCCAGCGGGCTCGAAATTGAAGAGGTTCGCGTCCTCGAAGCGCATTTGGAACGGCGCGATCTTCCTGCCGAAAGCACATTATTTCTTCAGGGTACCGCCGGCGATAGTCTATTTGTCGCAGCAAGCGGCGTCATCGATATTTCTCTGCCGCTAAGGCATGGCAAAAATAAAAGAGTTGCCAGTTTTGCGCCGGGTGTCATTGTCGGTGAAATGGCGTTCATTGAAAATATGCCGCGCTCTGCAGACGGCAAAGTAAAGACGCAAACACTGTTGTGGGAATTGAAGCGCTCTCGCTTCGACGATCTTGCGCTGATGCATCCCATGGTCGCTCACAAGATCATGCTGAATCTAAGCCGTGGTTTGTCGGAGCGGCTGCGCACAACGACTCAGAATTTTCGTGCCGTCAGCGCCAATAGCGATTTCAATGCGCGTTCGGGTCCGCTATTGCCAGGGCAGGTCGAGCGGCGGCGTCATCCGCGATAGGGAGCCGGGTGCCGAAAGGTTTATTGTTGCCCGAACGCGACCGCTTGAAGTAAGGTAGTGAACGTGTAGCGACTAACTAAGCTCGTAGGGATCCGGTCCGGTATAGGTTGACTTCGACGCAAGCGATGCCGGATGCTATAAAACCGTTAAACCGACAGCGAACGCAAGCAATACTGCGCCATTGCATCCAACACATCAGCATCTTCACCAACCGGCGCGGCCGCATACAAACGCAGATCTGGATACGCCAGCCGCAGCGAGGCAATCAATTGCGGCAAATCGCGCTGCACATGGCCGCCCTGTCCCAGAAATACCGGCACCACCGTAATGTCGTCGATGCCGGCCGGCAGCAATTGCGCCACGCATTGCGGCAAATCGGGCGTCATCAATTCGAGAAA
>DATMOE010000131.1:0-4913 GCA_035568435.1 Herbaspirillum sp.
CCTGGACCAGGGATTCGACAATTTTGCCGAAGGCGGCGCCGATGATGACCGCGACCGCCAGATCAACCACGTTCCCTTTGACTGCAAAGGCTTTGAATTCCTGCATCATGCTCATGATCGATCTCTCCGTAAATGACATACGTACGTTCGGGAAGCCTCAGATGCGCCGCTACAGTTCCCAGCAGGGCTTAGTAGCGGCTTTATAGCGCGATATTATCGAAAAGTAAATCCACCAAGGGCGAATTCCAAGGGGCGCAGCAATGTTGCGTCGCGCAATCTGCAGCGTATAGCTGGCATCTTCAAGGGAAATCTTGTTAATATCCCCAACGCATTATGTGTTTAGCTTTAAAAGCGGGTTCTTGTCCGATATAATCCAGGGTTGCAACGAGTCTATCGGACTTACGGAAGTTGGCTGTAAAAGTGTCGGCGCAGTCTGGATTTGCATTGAATCCGGTTCTGCATCACTCTTTTCGCTCCGCCTCCCTAAGTCCGATAGGCTTGTTGGAAGTTACTACTTACATAGCAAATCAAAGTGTGCAGACAAAGCAAAGTGTGCAGATATATAACAAAGCAAAAGTGCAGCTTTTCGTATTTTGACTGATTGGGGTTGGTATGAGTAACGAAAAACAAGTCGATTCCGGTCGGCGTGGCTTACTCGTCGCTACGTGCGCGGTAGGTGGAGTGGCTGGATTGGCAACAACGGGGGCATTCGTGTCTACCTTCCAACCGTCTGAGCGCGCAAAGGCCGCGGGTGCGCCGGTTGAAGTGGATATTTCAACTTTGGCGCCGGGTGAAATGAGAACGGTGGAATGGCGCGGCAAGCCAGTCTGGCTGATCAAGCGCACACCTGAAATGGTCGCATCGCTGAAGAAAACCGATGCGCTGGTCGCCGATCCCAATTCTGTTCGCACAGATTTCTCGGTAACGCCGGATTATGCACTGAACGAATATCGCTCGATCAAGCCCGAGTTGCTGGTGCTGGTCGGTATCTGTCCGCATTTGGGTTGTTCGCCCGGTGCGCGTTTTTCGGAAGGCCCGCAGCCTTCACTGCCGGATGATTGGGAAGGCGGTTTCCTCTGCCCATGCCACGGCTCGACTTTCGACATGGCCGGCCGGGTGTATAAAAACAAGCCCTCGCCGGACAATTTGCAAGTGCCGCGCTATATGTTCGAAGGTGACACCAAACTGGTCATCGGCAAAGACGAGAAAGGCGAGGCTTAATCATGGCAGCGTTCCAAGAAAAAAAATTGCCTGCTGATGCGCCAATATCGGCCAAGGCGCTGAACTGGATCGACGCACGCTTTCCCGCCACTACTCTGTGGAAGGCACACCTTTCGGAGTATTACGCGCCGAAAAGTTTCAATTTCTGGTACGCATTCGGATCGCTCGCCCTGTTGGTGCTGGTGATTCAGATCGTCTCCGGTATTTTCCTGGTCATGCATTACAAACCGGACGCCACGCTGGCATTTGCTTCGGTTGAGTACATCATGCGCGACGTGCCATGGGGCTGGCTGGTGCGTTACATCCATTCAACCGGCGCTTCCGCGTTCTTCATCGTGGTTTATCTGCACATGGTGCGCGGCTTGTTGTACGGCTCGTATCGCAAACCACGGGAATTGGTCTGGCTGTTCGGCGTCGGCATTTTCCTGTGCCTGATGGGCGAAGCATTCTTCGGCTACCTGCTGCCTTGGGGTCAAATGTCGTATTGGGGCGCACAGGTGATCGTCAATCTGTTCGGCGCGATCCCGTTCATCGGTCCTGATCTGTCATTGTGGATTCGTGGCGATTACGTCGTCTCGGATGCAACACTGAACCGCTTCTTTGCATTCCACGTCATTGCCATTCCGCTGGTACTGATCGGCCTGGTCGTCGCGCATATCATCGCGCTGCACGAAGTGGGTTCGAACAACCCGGACGGCATTGAAATCAAGGAAAAAACCGATGCCAATGGCATTCCTCTGGACGGCATTCCTTTCCATCCGTATTACACGGTGCATGACATTTTTGCGGTATCGATCTTCCTGCTGGTTTTCAGCGCAGTGATTTTCTTTGCGCCTGAAATGGGTGGCTATTTCCTGGAATTCAACAACTTCATTCCTGCCGACTCGCTGAAGACGCCATTGCACATTGCACCGGTCTGGTATTTCACGCCGTTCTATTCGATCCTGCGCGCGACCACATCGGACTTCATGGTCTATCTGATCGCCGGTGTTGCAGGTTTCGTCGCGCTGCTGATCTTGAAATCGCGGCTTGGCAAAGTGGGCAAGCTGATTGTTGCCGTGATCGGTCTCGTCATCATCGTCGGCATGCTGCGTCTGGATGCGAAATTCTGGGGCGTGGTGTTGATGGGCACCTCGGTGGTGATTCTGGCCGGCTTGCCATGGCTAGATCATTCGCCGGTCAAATCGATGCGCTATCGTCCAAGCTGGCATAAATATATCTACATACTGTTCGGTATCGCGTTTGTGGCATTGGGCTATCTTGGCGTGGAACCGCCAACTGCTGTCGGCAATGCGATTTCACAGATCTGCGCCTTTATTTATTTCGGTTTCTTCTTCTTGATGCCATGGTGGAGTGCCATGGGGCAATCCAAGCCAGTGCCCGATCGTGTTACTTTCCACCCGCACTAAGACGGACAGAGGACATCAAATGAAATTTCTGCAAAAATTTATCGCGATCCTGGCGCTATTGCCGGCACTGGCACTGGCTGAAGGCGGCGAATTTCCGCTGGATGCACAACCCAAGGGAACGACCGACCTGTCATCGTTGCAAAATGGCGCTAAACTATTCGTCAATTATTGCCTCAACTGCCACTCGGCCTCATCGATGCGTTACAACCGTTTGCGCGACCTCGGCCTGAGCGCAGAGCAGATTCAAAACAATCTGATCTTCACTGGCGCCAAAGTCGGCGGCCTGATGAATATTTCGATGCAGCCGCAAGATGCAAAAGCCTGGTTCGGCGCAGTACCACCGGATTTGTCGGTAATTGCACGCGCGAAAGCATCGCATGCAGGCAGCGGCGGCGACTACCTGTATACTTACCTGCGTTCTTTCTATCAGGACCCAAGCCGTCCGACCGGTTGGAACAATATGGTATTCCCGAACGTCGGCATGCCGCATGCATTGTGGGAACTGCAAGGTATCCGCACCCGCAAGATGATTGATGAGAAAGATCCGCACGACGAAAGTAAAGTTGTGCAAGTCTTCGACAAGTTTGAGCAAGTCACGCCCGGTAAGTTATCGCCGCTGGAATACGATAATGCGGTTGCCGATCTGGTTTCTTATCTGGTGTGGATGGCTGAACCTGCGCAAAACACCCGTAAGCAGTTGGGTGTCTGGGTTCTTTTGTTTCTGGGTCTCTTCTCAGTTCTGGCGTGGCGTTTGAACGCTTCGTACTGGAAAGAAATCAAGTAGTATTTCGTACCCGCCCTCTTGCGGGTGTGCGTTTCAGGGTGGGCGTGTGACGCTCGCCCTCTTTGCTTTTTAAGGCACAATTAATATGATGGTTCTCTACTCAGGTACTACCTGCCCATTTTCTCAACGTTGCCGTTTGGTACTGTTCGAAAAGGGCATGGACTTTGAAATTCGTGATGTTGATCTGTTCAACAAACCGGAAGACATCTCTACGATGAATCCTTACGGCCAAGTGCCGATTCTGGTGGAGCGTGATCTGATTTTGTACGAATCGAACATCATCAACGAATACATCGACGAACGTTTCCCGCATCCGCAACTGATGCCGGCCGACCCGCTGATGCGCGCGCGCGCCCGTCTGATGCTGTTCAATTTCGAAAAAGAATTGTTCATCCACGTGCATACGCTGGAAAACGAAAAGACCAAAGCGGCCGAGAAAAATCATCAGAAGGCGCGTGAAGAAATCCGCGATCGCCTCACGACGCTGGCGCCTTTGTTCTTGAAGAACAAATACATGCTGGGCGATGAGTTCTCGATGCTGGACGTGGCGTTGGCCCCGTTGTTGTGGCGTCTGGATCATTACGGTATTGAATTGTCGAAAACGGCGGCGCCGCTGATGAAATATGCAGAACGGATTTTCTCCCGTCCTGCCTATATCGAAGCGCTGACGCCATCAGAGAAAGTAATGCGCCGCTAGGAAGCACCGATTAAGCGGTGCTGGCGGCCCAATCGCCGGACTGTGATGCTCACCGTACTCGCGTACGGCTCCGCTTCTCGTCCAGCGCTTGAACCGCCAGCACCACTTACTCGGCACTTCCTTTTCTTTACTTTGCTTTGTTTGTTTTCTGGCTTTTTTCGTTTTGTATTAATATTTGAATGGTCTTGCATTGAGTACTTTGAATATGTCAGAAATATCAACCAAGCCTTATATGCTGCGCGCCATTTACGAATGGTGTACGGATAACGGCTATACGCCGCATATTGCGGTGTCCGTCGATGCGCAGACGCAGGTTCCGATGCAGTTTGTCCGTAATGGCGAGATTGTGTTGAATATCAGTTTCGATGCAACCAGCGGTTTGAAAATGGACAATGATCTGATTCATTTCAGTGCCCGTTTCGGCGGTGTTGCACGGCAGATTTCGGTGCCGGTGGCCAATGTCATTGCTATTTATGCGCAGGAAAACAACCAGGGCATGGCATTCGAAGTCACGCCGCTTGGCGCGCGTTCAGATGTGGAAACAGTCAAAACCGATGCCGCGATTGAGCCGCCGGCGTCGACCGGCCCTAAGCTGGCGTCGGTGCCTGCAGCCAAATCCGACGATGACACGCCACCCGGTCCAGACGACGGCGGGCCAGCAAAAAAAGCCGACCGGCCGACCCTCAAGAGAATTAAATAGAGTATAATTTCGTTCTTCAAAGTTTCGCTGGCTTAGCTCATCTGGTAGAGCACCTGACTTGTAATCAGGGGGTGGCGGGTTCAAGTCCTGCAGCCAGCACCA
>DATMOE010000132.1:0-2908 GCA_035568435.1 Herbaspirillum sp.
TAAAAATTCATTTTGATTAACTAAAATGACCGGTCGTCTTGAATCGGATAAAAAGAATAATATCGTAGTCCTGACAAACGTGCTGTCATGCGGATTGCGACGTTGCCTATCTTCTTTTTACGCAATCGACATAGGCCACGCCATCCGGCGGCGTGCCGTTGCGTTGCGATGACCAGATCATTTCACCCAGGCATTCCATAATCGCATGATGCGCGTCGTGCTCCGAGCCGCGCCGTTGCGCCAGCGCCAGGTAAGCGGCGCGGATGCCGGGCGGCTGGTCGATTGAAATCTGCTCCGAGATGGAGAGATGCATCGACAAGTGCAGGAATGGATTGCTTTGCCCTTTTTCGACCGAATAGTCGGCAGCCAGCGCAGCGTCGATATCCTTTAGCGCATCGTCGTATTCCGGGTGCTGCACCAGCCAATCGCGCGCAATCGCTTCTAACGGCGTCAGGATCTGGTTGGCGCGATGTTTGGTGAAGACGGTGCAGAAAAAACGGCGGACGTCGTCTTGGGAAGGATTGAACATGTTTGTACCCCTATATCCCTTTGAGCGGCAACGGCGTTTTTTCTTTGTAATCGCATAAATCGGCAATCAGGCAATTCCAGCATTGCGGTTTGCGTGCGATACAGGTGTAGCGGCCATGCAAAATCAGCCAGTGATGAATGTCCAGTTGAAATTCCGCCGGCACCACTTTCAATAACTTTTGTTCGACGATTTCAACGGTTTTACCGGGCGCGATACCGGTGCGGTTGGCTACGCGGAAGATATGCGTATCGACGGCGATGGTCGGGTGGCCGAAGGCGGTGTTGAGGATCACGTTGGCGGTTTTGCGGCCAACGCCCGGCAGCGCTTCCAGGCCTTCGCGGGTCTGCGGCACTTCGCCCTTATGTTCGGCCAGCAGCAGGCGGCAGGTTTCGATAACGTTTTTTGCTTTGGTGCGGTACAGGCCGATGGTTTGTATATACGGCATCAACTGATCGACGCCCAACGCGTAAATGGCGGCAGGCGTATTAGCGACCGGAAATAATTTGCGCAGCGCTTTGTTGACCGACACATCGGTGGCCTGCGCCGACAGCATCACCGCGATCAGTAATTCGAAAGGGCTGGTGTATTCGAGTTCGGTGGTTGGATGCGGATTGGCTACGCGGAGTCGGCTGAAAATGGCACGGCGTTTTTCGGCGTTCATGGTGTTGGGTTCATGCGTTTTTATCGGTGCTTTCTTTTTTCAGGCGGGCGCGTTCGATTGCTGCCTGAATGATGGCTTTTTTGCGTGCTTGTTCGGCTTGCTGTTCCGGTGTCTGGCTGCTTTCGGATTCGACCTCGCGCAATTTCGCGGCGGCCTTGGCAGCAAGCCTGGCCTCGTTTTCCTGTTTCTCGCGTTGCAGGCGCTGGGTGCGGAAGTCGTGCCGTTCGCGCGCCGCGTCGGCCTGTTGCTGCGACCATGCGGCCCAGCCGGTGAGCGGCGCCGTGACTTCGATCATCGAAATGCAATCGACCGGGCAGGGCGCGACACAGAGATCGCAGCCGGTACACAAGTCGGGCAGTATCGTGTGCATCTGTTTGGCGGCGCCGATAATGGCATCGACAGGGCAGGCCTGTATGCAGAGCGTGCAACCGATGCAAATGGCTTCATCGATAAAGGCGCGGCTACGCGGCTTTTCAATGCCGTTGACTGGATTGAGCGGGATCACCGGCTTGCCCAAATAGCTGCTGAGCCGCACGATACCCGCTTGGCCGCCGGGAGGACATTGATTGTAATTGGCGCTGCCGTCGGCTATTGCTTCCGCATACGGACGGCAAGCCGGATACCCGCACTTGGTGCATTGGGTTTGCGGCAGCAAGTCTTCGATCTGATCGGCGCGCGATGGCGTCGGAGGTAAGGGATTGGGCACGAAGCAGTTAGGCAGCGGAAAGCCTTATTATAAACGGCAGCCATTGCTTATGCCGCTTTGAATGATGCTTCCGCTTCAGGCATTGGCCTTGATGAAAGCCGCGATTTTCGGGCGGATCATTTCACGCCAGCGGCGGCCGGAAAAAATCCCGTAATGACCACATTTTTCAGCGGTGAAATGCTGCTTTTTGGCCTTCGGTATGCCGCTGCACAGCGCTTGTGCCGCTTCGGTCTGCCCTGAGCCGGAGATATCGTCGAGCTCGCCCTCGATCGTAAACAGCGCGACCGTTTTGATATCCTGCGGGCGCACCAGCTTACCTTCGATTTCCCACGTGCCTAGCGGCAAATTGAAGTCCTGGAACACGACTTTGATGGTTTCCAGATAAAACTCGGCAGGCAGATCGATCACGGCGTTGTATTCATCGTAGAACTTGCGATGCATTTCCGCCGATTCGTTATCGCCTTCGCGCAGATGCATGTAAAAGTCCCAATGGCTCTGCGCATGGCGCTGCGGATTCATGGCGACAAAGCCGGCATGCTGCAGAAAACCTGGATAAACCTTGCGGCCGGCGCCGGGGTAATTTGGCGGAACGCTATAGATAACGGTATTTTCAAACCAACCGAATGGCTTTTCAGTGGCCAGATTATTGACTTCGGTAGGCGATTCACGGCAATCGATCGGGCCGCCCATCAAGGTCATGCTTTTCGGCAAGTGACTGTCCTTGGCGGTCGCCATCAGGGATACCGCGGCCAGCACCGGAACGGTAGGCTGGCAAACCGAAATCAGATGGACGTCGTGGCCCAGCGCGCGGATGAAATCCTGTATGTAGTAGACGTAATCGTGCAGATGGAAGGGGCCGGCCTCAAGCGGCACCATGCGTGCGTCGGCCCAGTCGGTGATATAGACATCATGGTCCGGCAGCAAACCGCGCACGGTATCGCGCAGCAGCGTTGCGTGATGGCCCGACAGCGGGGCGATCAGCAACACTTTCGGCTGTTTTAGGGTACGTAGT
>DATMOE010000133.1:0-13701 GCA_035568435.1 Herbaspirillum sp.
TTGCTCCGATTTCTTCATCTTGTCCATTTAGCGCCCCCGAATCATGGTCGGCAAGGTGCGCGGTACCAGCGCGACCATTGCCAAATGAACGGCAACGAATGCAAGCAATCCCACCATTGCAAAGAAATGCACGCGGCGTGCCATTTCGTAGCCGCCAAATAGCTCGCGCAGCAGCGGTAACTGCACCGATTTCCACAGCGCCAGTCCTGACAGCACCAACAGAATGATATCGAGCATCACAAATAGATAGGCCGCTTTTTGCACCGCGTTGTACTTGCGCGGATCGGCATGGGTTAAGCGTCCCTTGAATGCTGAGGCTAAATCGCTCAGTAGCGCACGCGGCGTCAGCGGGAAGAATTTATGGAACAAGCGGCGCGTGGCAATATTGCAAGAGAGATAAATCAGCCAGTTGGCGGCGAGCAACCACATTGCCGCGAAATGCCATAAAAGTGCGCCGCCCAGCCAGCCGCCCAGGGTAATGCCGTCTGGAATCGAAAAGTCTAAAAATGGCGATGCATTATAGATACGCCAGCCGCTCATAGCCATGAGCACGACTGCCACGGCATTGAGCCAATGTGTGATACGCAACCAGCCCGGATGGATTACGGCGCGTTTATCGGGCACGTTGGGTGAATTCATGGCAGCACCTTTCTGTCGAAGAGTCCGGCATAGCCATCGTATACCGGAAAATAAGGAGTTCTGTCAGGTAATTCGCAGACCTGTGGTAATTAGTTACATCCGCATCCAAAAAAGTCATTATTTTGATTAGAACCCAATGCATAAATAGGTTCTAAAGTGCGGTCGAAACTGATAAATTGGCCGCCGGCGCGATCATATTTACCGGCGATGTAACCAAAGAGACTGATGCAACGAATAGATAAAACAGATCAGTTGCATGCAACCGAGCTGAAATTACGCACCCTGCTGCTGAGCGGGCTGGCGGGTGACACGCGTGCGTATCATGATTTCTTACAGGAATTATCGACGCATCTGCGGGGATTTCTGCGGCGGCGTTTGAATCGCTGGCCCGACGAAGTCGAAGATGTGTTGCAAGAAGCGCTGTTGGCCGTGCATAACCAGCGGCATACCTACGATACCGATGCGCCGCTCACGGCATGGGTGCATGCAATTGCAAAATATAAATTGATCGACTGGTTGCGCCGACGAAAAGGACGCGAAATGTTGAATGATCCGCTGACCGATGCGGTCGAGCACGCAGCCGAATTGTTTTCCAGCGCCGATGCCGACGCTGCCGAAGCGCGCCGCGATTTGGGTCAACTACTGGCGCAATTGCCGACACAGCAGCGGATTTCGATTGTGTACACCAAACTGGAAGGCTTATCGGTGCGGGAAACCGCCGACTTGACCGGCATGTCGGAATCCGCCATCAAGGTCGCGGTCCATCGCGGCCTGAAGGCGCTTGCAGCGAAGATGAGTATTGCCTTATGAAAACGGATGATTTGATCGAAATGCTGGCTAAAGGGCCAGTGGCCGTGGCGCCGCATGCGACACGGCGTCGCTATAGCGTGGCATTGCTGTGGGGCGGTGCCAGCGCTTTTCTGCTAATGACACTTGGACTAGGCATACGGCCCGATCTGGCCTACGCGGCCACATTGCCGCTGTTCTGGTTCAAATGCGCGTTTGCGCTGAGCCTGAGCTTGCTCGGCCTGCTGATCAGCAGCCGGCTGGCGCGCCCGGGCGTAGCGCTCAAGCGTTGGCCTTTGTCGTTGGCCGCGCCCGTGCTGATCGTTTGGATTGTCGCCGTAGTGAGTTTATATAACGTCACACCGGATCAGCGCGTGCCGCTTTTTCTGGGCGCGACATGGAAAATCTGCCCGATCCTGATTACCATTTTGTCGGTGCCGTTGTTCATCGCGGTAACGTGGGCGGTAAGGGGATTGGCGCCAACTCGCTTGCGGATGAGCGGCGCCGCAGCCGGATTATTATCCGGTTCCCTTGCGGCCCTGATTTATTGCCTGCATTGCACAGAACTCGAAGCGCCGTTTATCGGTACTTGGTATTTGCTGGGCATTTCGATTCCGACGCTGCTGGGTTGCTTACTGGGGCCACGTCTGCTGCGTTGGTAGATCATCGACTCTGCAGAATATGCGCAATCCGTTCGCTGCTCAGCGGATGGCTTGCGATATACGGCGACGGTTCGTCCGTCTGTTTTCCCAGTTTTTCAAATACGTTGGCCAGTTTCGATAGCGGTATGCCATTCGCCTTGAACATCGCTATCGCATAGTCGTCGGCCTCCCGCTCGGCTTCCCGTGAATAGTGCATATCAAGCACCAGCGTCGACAGGTTGGCGGCGGCAATCGAGACATCGCCGAATAAGACGGTCACCGCCGCGCCGATCACGGAGCTCTGAATCAAGCGGCGCATCATGTGACGCTCATGCAGATGGCCTGATTCATGCGCCAGCACGCCCATGATCGAATCGTCGTCGCCAAGCAGTGTAACGAGCGAATCCGTCACGACGATGGCGCCGGAGGGCAGTGCAAAGGCATTCGGCCCCATCGTGCTTTTTCTGAACAATATCCGGTAGGCAGGGCGCGTCTGACCGCGCGGCGGCGCCAGATTGCCGAAGCGTTCGACCAGCGCGGCTTGACGCGCCAGCGGTAATTGGGATGGTTGCAGTAGTCGTCGATCCAGAAAGGCCAGTGTTTCTTCGCCGATGCGGCGATCGATGGAGAGCGGTAAATTATCGGCGATGATTTTCGATGCGATTGGCAGCAGATAAAGATACGCTAGCACCAGTAAGACGATCACGGCGGCCAGTGCGCTCAGCGCCGCCCGCCAGTGATGCTGTGCGCGCACAATGACAGACTCCCGATGCTGGGTCGCATCCAGCAAGCGCTTGAAGGCCGGCGTATCGGTGATTTCAAGATACGCCCCATCGGGGAAGGTGATTTTGCGATTGGCCCGACGAAAACGCTCCGATATCCGCAAGTCGCTCAGCGCGCAGCGGCGTTCGATGTCGCCTTCCAGTACGGCCGTTTGCCCCTGTACGGATAACGAAACCTGATATTGACGCGACGATTTGCCATCGAAATAGAGCGCGCTAACCGGTGCGTTCATAGGGATAAATCGAAATCGAACAGATCGGTCATGCCTTCACCCACGACGGAACCGGAAGAGTCGCTGGCGGCGACGAACTCGCTCAAATCGCTGGCAGGCACCAGCGTCATCGACTCGATCCGATAGCGCATCGAGCGTATCGTGGCAAACGGCATGAATAATCCCAGCGTGACCGCGATCAATGCCAGGTTGCTGAGCCAGATCCATGTCATGCGGCTCCATTTGATCTCGCTTTTAAATTGATGCGCGCCCAGCCGGGTATTGGGCCAGATAAGGTTTTGTAGCAGCGTCAGATAGATCGGATAAAGCGCGGCAAATAAACCGTAAGTAAGAAACATGGAAAAGATAACGCCGCTGGACCAGACCGGATGTGATGGGGGGATGCCGAATTGAAAGCCAAGCACACTGCCGAGGACAACAGCCAGGCCGATCACAATCATGCCGCCGATCGCGCTGCCGAACAATATCAAATACATCCGATAAAAATTGCCGACCGTGGCATGGAAAGAAAATGCCGTGGCGCCGAATCGACTGGCATTGTGCTGGAAGCGTTTGATCCGCTGGTGCGTAAACGGCGCGAGGAGATACAGGCTCAGCAATGTGAGCACCGGCAATAGCAGATAAACAAAATAAGCAGTTTTGAGCGAACCCTGTAGTCCGAACCGAATGCCGCGGTAACTGGAATTGTGGAGTTTGAATTGCAGGCTTTTCCAGATCAGCCAGGGCCATGCCGCCGCCAGCATCAAAAACATGACGCCGCCAATCCAGGGCGCAATGCGGGGGCCGAGATGGTATAGCGCGATCATGACGACCGCAATAATACGGCCCTTCAAAATAGCGGACGGATTACCGTGATAGTCGAAGCTGCTGCCGGCGACACTGGTGTTGTCGTAGAAATAGCGGTTGCGGCGCACTTTGGCCCAGGCCGAATAAATGCCGAGCGTCACCAAGCTCAGTAACATATTAACGATCCATATGCGGAAATATTCACTGCCTCTTCCGCTGAATATGAATGGTTGGAAATTGATTGCTGCCGGGGAATTCTGGGCGTTCGAATCGTAAGCAGATGTCACAGCATTCCTTAATTAATATGCATTGTGATTCAATGCATTTCTGTTTTATTTATCTGGATGATCTCATTGCGACGATCAGCATTCAGGTTTTGCACGCTACAGAATCCTGTGCCTGCAAGAAATTGTCAAGTTGATGCCACGCGCATTTCAAAATTATTGTCGTGCAAGATTGACAAGTAATTTTGCAGTAAATGAGAAGCAAATTCATTAGTCAACTGTTACAAATTGATATTGAACTTTTACTAAAGCGACGGTGACGAAGCGCAGTAATCGTAAGCGATGTATGGGGGTGTCCATCGTGAGTTATTACATTTTCGAGGCGACGCTAATGCTGCTTCGGCGTGATGAGCAAATTTCCCATGACGTTGAAGTGGCCGTTGCCATATTTATCAGTGCAGCTTTTTGCTGCCGCTTCATCTTCATCAGGAGATCCCATGCTTCGCTCAGAAACTTTGTTCGGAAAACGTGAAACAAATACCCCGAATTCACCATTTGGCGGCGCCAACGTAACGCCGCCGAGCGCTGCGGCAGCGTCCCGGATCGCGCAACCGATCACCGGCAGTACTACATCGTCGTCGGCAGTCGCGACGACGGCATCCAACAACAACAGCAGCACTAATGAGATCGGCAGCAAGCTGATCGTCGGCCCCAACATCAAACTGAAGGGCGTAGAAATCAACGATTGCGACACCTTGGTCGTCGAAGGCCTGGTAGAAGCCACGATGGATTCGCGGGTTATTCAGATTGCCGAGAAGGGCGAATTCAAAGGTTCGGCCGATATCGATCTGGCGGAAATCCGCGGTAAGTTCGTCGGAAAATTGACTGTACGTCAAAAACTGGTGGTGTACGCGACCGGCGAGGTATCGGGGGAAATTCATTATGGAAGGTTGGTCATTGAAGAGGGCGGCCGGATCAGTGGCGATGTGCAGGTTAATAGCCGTCAGGCCGAATTGGGCGAAGTAACTAGTGACAGAAGCCCGGACAAAACCTCGAAGCCAGCCGTGGCTGCATAGAAGAAAGTACTGAAATACTGCGTAAGTAAGCATAGCGAGCGGCTCTTGATGAGCCGCTCGTATCGTTTCATCGGCGCCTCCGCGTCTCGTGCGACAATAGCCCCTTTCGCCTGTCATTTTGGGCGAGTTGTCCCTCTGACCGATCATGACGCATCCAGAATATATACTGACTCTCTCCTGCCTTGACCAACGCGGCATCGTGCATCGCGTGTCGGGCTTCCTGGCCGATCACGGCTGCAATATTGTTGACTCCGCGCAGTTCGGCGACGCGCAATCCCAACTGTTTTTCATGCGCGTGCATTTCACCGCCGAAGACCCGCAGTTCGATGCAGCCGCTTTGCATGCTGCCTTTGGATTGGTGGCAAGCTCGCTGCAGATGACGTGGCAATTGCATGATGCGGCCAAGAAGCCGCGCGTCATGCTGATGGTGTCGCAGATCGGCCATTGCCTCAACGACCTGCTGTTCCGTTATAAAAGCGGCTTGCTGCCGGTTGAAATTCCGGCGATTGTGTCGAACCATACCGATTTCTATCAGTTGGCAGCGAGCTATGACATTCCTTTTCATCATCTACCGCTGGCAGCCGGTGCATCCGAAGCGGCCAAGCTGGCGCAGGAAGCGCGTGTGATGGAATTGGTTGACCACCACAGCATCGATCTGGTGGTGCTGGCGCGTTACATGCAAATATTATCGCCGGCGATGTGCAACGCGCTACGCGGCCGAGCAATTAATATTCATCACTCGTTCCTGCCCAGTTTCAAGGGCGCAAAACCGTATTACCAGGCGCACGATCGCGGCGTCAAGCTGATCGGCGCAACGGCGCATTTTGTGACTGGGGTGCTGGATGAGGGGCCGATCATCGAACAGGATGTCGCCCGCGTCGATCATGCCATGGAGCCCGATGCATTGACGGCGATCGGCCGCGATGTCGAATGCGTGGTGCTGGCGCGTGCGGTGAAGTGGTTCCTTGAACACCGTATTCTGTTGAACGGTTACAAAACGGTGGTGTTCAAGTAATTCAGCCGCCCAATACGCTTTGCAGCCATTTGGAAATGTCGACCACTTCCTGCGCATTAACCGAATGCGCCATTTGATAACTCTGCCACTGCACTTGATAGCCCAGCGCAGTCAAAATATCGCGCGATTTTTCTGCGCGGTCCAGAGGCACGACATTATCGACTAGTCCATGCGCCATGAAAATGGGGGTTTTTTGATTCGCGGGCGCACGTTCCGCCGCCACCGTCTCGGATAACGGCAAATAACCGGATAAGCATAACAAGCCGGCCAATGCTTGCGGGTGCCGCAAGCCGGTCTGCAGCGTCATCGCGCAGCCTTGCGAAAAGCCTGCCACGACAATGCGTTCGCTGCGTATGCCGCGTTCCAGCTCGCGCGCGATCAGGCGTTCAATTGCTGCTTGCGACGCCCGCAGCCCGGTTTCATCTTCTTCCCGATGATCGTCCAGATCAAACCCCCCGATGATGTCGTACCACGCACGCATCCGATAGCCATTATTGACGGAGACCGGTATCACCGGCGCGTCTGGAAACACGAAGCGGATTGGGCCGCAGCCGGTCAAATCGAGTTCCGGCACCAAAGGCACGAAATCTGAACTGTCGGCGCCCAGACCGTGCATCCAGATAATGGCGGCAGTCGGATTCGGCGCGGTTTCGATTTCGGTGGTGGTGAGCAAGGCGTTATTGTTCATGGTCGCGATAAATTATGAAGAGGGCGTAAGGTTGGGGCGCAGTGCGGATTTGGGACGGAAGGCCTGGCATACGGCGGGATCGGTTTCGATATAAGGGCCGCCGATCAGATCGATGCAATACGGCACGGCCGCGAAGATGCCGCCGACCAGTTGTTTGCCGTCAGCGTCTTTCAGGCCTTCCAGTGTTTCCTTGATCGATTTCGGCTGGCCCGGCAAATTCAGGATCAGCGCCGCGTGGGGCGTCGCTACCGTTCCATGGCTTATTTCGCGGCTTGTTTCACGAATAACCGCAGTTTGGCGCGACAGGATGGCGGTCGGCACGAAATGCAGGCTGATCTGGCGCATTTGTTCGCCGAAACCGGGCATTTCCTTGGTGGCGACGGCTTTGGTCGCCTCAGGCGTCACATCGCGCCGGGAAGGGCCGGTGCCGCCGGTGGTCAACACCAGATCGCAACCCAGCGTATCGGTTAATTCAATCAATGTTTGTTCGATGATAGGTTGCTCATCGGCAATCAGGCGGGTTTCGACGCGAAACGGGCTGCGGATGGCTGCCGACAGCCAGTCCTGGAGCGCCGGAATACCTTTGTCTTCATACACGCCGCCGGCGGCGCGGTCGGAAATCGACACCAATCCGATCAATAGCGGGCGTTCAGTCATGGTCAGCCTCAGTCCTAATTACCGTCTTCATCTTCGCTGCCGTTCATGTCGCTATCTTCTGCGTCATCCTTGGCGGAGACGCTCTGCAATTCTTTCAGAATCTGGAATATTTCACGATAGGCTTTCGGCGGTTTGTTCTCCGCCTGCTCTTTGCGCGCATTGCGAATCAGCGTGCGCAGATGCTGAATGTTCAGATCGGGATGTTGTTGCAGTAATTCGGGCAGG
This sequence comes from Herbaspirillum sp., assembly GCA_035568435.1. Taxonomy (GTDB): domain Bacteria; phylum Pseudomonadota; class Gammaproteobacteria; order Burkholderiales; family Burkholderiaceae_D; genus Herbaspirillum. Next base: position 7,753 of record DATMOE010000133.1, read on the forward strand.
GCGTTGTCGTCTTTGAGCAACTTGTCGCGGCGGCGCTCCAAGGCGTGCATGGCGGCAGTATCGGCCTTGGAGAGGCCACGCCAGCTATCGAGCGTGCGCTGGATGGCGGCCAGTTCATCTTCATCCAGCGTGCGCATTTTCTTGCCGACATATTGCATCTGACGGCGGCGGCCTTCGTGATCTTTGATTTGCTGGCATTCCAGGATGGCGTCGCGCACATCTTCCGGCATCGGCACGCGTTTGACGCGCTCGCGTGGTTCGGCAACCAGCTCTTCGCCCAGCTTTTGCAGGGCCGTCATTTCGCGTTTGAGTTGCGATTTGGAAGGGCGCTCGTATTCTTGTTCGAACTCACTGGACTGGAAGCCGCAGGAGCCGCGGTTGGGATTTGGCATGATAGGGGCAGTAACGAAAGCTAAACGACTGCTATGATAACTGTTTTATTCGCCAAGCCGAGAATCCTGAACCATGAGCCGAACTCCACGTGCATCAATAAACAACGATATTTTCATTCACACGCAGCAGCAATTGCGCCAACTGGCGCAAGACGTGCTGGACTATGCGAAGCAAAAAGGCGCATCCGATGCCGCGGTCGAATTCAGCGAGGGCAGCGGTTTGTCGGTTGCGGTGCGCAAGGGCGGCATCGAAACCATCGAACAAAATAAAGATAAAGGCATGGGTATTACGGTGTATATGGGCAGCGGCCGCCAGATTCGCCGCGGCGGCGCCAGCACCTCCGATTTCTCCAAAAAGTCTTTGCAGGACACAGTCGACGCGGCCTACAACATTGCGCGTTTCACTGCGCCCGACGATTGCGCCGGCCTGCCCGATGAAGAAACGCTGGAAATGCATCCGCGCGATCTGAAGCTATGCACGCCATGGCTGCTATCGGCGGAAGAGGCCGTGACGATCGCACAGCGCTGCGAAGCGGCGGCATTCGCAGTCGATCCGCGCATCACCAATAGCGAAGGCGCCACTGTGTACGCGCAGCAATCGCATTTTGTCTCCGCCAACACGCGCGGCTTTGTCGGCGGCTATCCTTTTTCGCGCCACAGCATTTCGGTGGTGCCGATCGCCGGCAAAGGCGCAAAAATGCAGCGCGACGATTGGTATTCGTCGATGCGCGATCCGAACAAACTGGCCAAGCCGGAAGCCATCGGGCGTTATGCCGCCGAGCGCGCGCTGGCACGTTTGAACTCCCGCAAGCTGACCACGCGTAAATGCCCGGTATTGTTCGAGGCGCCGTTGGCGGCAGGGCTGCTCGGCACCTTTGTGCAAGCGGTGTCCGGTGGCGCGTTGTATCGCAAATCGACGTTTTTGATGGACTCGTTGGGCAAGCCGGTATTTGCGCCGCATATTCAAATTGTGGAAGATCCACATATCCTGGGCGCTGTCGGCTCGTCGCCGTTCGATGATGAAGGCGTCAAGACGCAGCGCCGCAAAGTGGTTGAAAACGGCGTGGTGCAGGGTTATTTTCTATCGACTTATTCGGCCCGCAAACTCGGTATGCAGACGACCGGCAACGCCGGTGGTTCGCACAATCTGACGCTCAGTTCGACAGCGACCAAGCCATCGGACAATTTCAAGGCAATGCTCAAGAAAATGGGCACCGGCTTGCTGGTGACCGAATTGATGGGCCAGGGCGTCAATTACGTGACCGGCGATTATTCGCGCGGGGCCTCGGGTTACTGGGTGGAAAACGGCGTGATCCAATATCCGGTAGAGGAAATCACCATCGCCGGCAACATGAAAGAGATGCTGGGCCAGATCGTAGCGATCGGCAGCGACAGCCTGATCCGCGGCACCAAGGAAACCGGCTCGATCCTGATCGAAAGCATGACAGTGGCCGGAGACTAAGTTGTAATTTGTAATTCGGCCGTCTAATTCATTCCTATGCCCGTACATACCGATCCCGCCCACTCCAGCGGACAAATACTCCCTTTCCGGGAATCGTTACTGGCCATGCTGGGCATCTGCTTCGTCATCATGCTGGTCGCGCTCGATCAAACCGTGGTCGGTACTGCGCTGCCAACCGTGGTGGCCGAGCTGAAGGGCTTCGATCTGTATGCCTGGGTGGCCACTTCTTATCTACTCACTTCAGTAATCACGGTGCCGATCTTCGGGCGGCTGGGCGATTTCTTCGGACGCAAGCCGTTCGTGATTGCCTCGGTGCTGATCTTCAGCGCAGCGTCTGCTTTATGCGGCATGGCCAACAGCATGCTGTTTCTGGTGCTGGCGCGTGGCTTGCAGGGGATCGGCGGCGGCATGCTGGTCGGCACCGCATTTGCCTGTGTGCCGGATTTGTTCCCCGAGGCCAAAGTACGTTTGCGTTGGCAAGTACTGATGACGTCGGCTTTTGGCATCGCCACCGCAGTCGGGCCATCGCTGGGCGGCTTTCTGACGCAGAACTGGGGCTGGCGCTGGGTGTTTTACGTCAATCTGCCGGTTGGCTTGTTGTCGTTCTATTTCATCTGGCGTTTTTTCCCGCATATCCGCCACGTCGCATCCACGATCAAAATCCGGCTCGATTGGCCGGGCGCCATATTAATTGCACTGGCGCTGGGAAGTCTGCAATTGGTCGTGGAAGAATTGCCGAAACACGGGTTTTCGCTATTTTTGAGCATTCTGGCGATCATCAGCGCCGTGTCTTTTTACGGATTATGGAAATGGGAGCAGCGTGCCTCGCAGCCCTTGCTGCCGCTGGAAATGTGGCGCGATCCTTCCTTGGCGCCGCTCTTCTCGCTGGCCATCGCGGTCGGTTTTGCGATGTTTTCCATGCTGGTCTATGCGCCGCTGTTGTTTCAGGGCGGCTTGGATATGACGCCGCAGCAGGCCGGTTTGTTAATCACGCCTCTGGTGGCTTGCATCACTATTGCCAGTCTTGTTAGCGGACGGCTAGTGACGCGTGTGCCGAATCCGAATCTCATGCTGTATGCCGGTTTTGTATTGATTGCGCTGTCTTCGCTGGGAATGGTGTTGACGCAACGCACCAGCTCGCACAGTTTCATATTGACGACGATGTTGATCGGTGGACTGGGCTTCGGTCTGGTGTTACCGAACCTGACCATTTTCGCGCAGCAGACCGCGCCGCGCGAGCATCTCGGCATTGCCACCGCATTGCTGCAATCGTTGCGGATGATCGGCGGCATGCTCGGCACGGCCATCACCGGTACCCTGGTCAATCGGATCTATGCGGGCGGCGTACAGAGCGCGCTGGAAGTGGCGCATGGGGAGCAATGGCTGCCCCAGTTTCGGAACCCTGAAATTTTGCTCAATCATGCTGCACAGCAGAGTTTGCTGACGCAGACCGCGCAGGCGGGCCGCGATGGCGAGGCCATGCTCAATGCGGCGCGGGAAGCGCTGGTCGGCTCAATTCACATAGGCGTGGCGCTGGCCATCGTCGTATCGCTGATCGGGCTATGGATGGTGCGACGGGTGCCGCTGGTGAACTTTCATCATCGTCCGATAAAAGCTGCGCCTTTGGCCGATTGAGGCCTAGTGTGGTGTCTCAGGGATTGACTGCGGCGCAACCGTATCGAAACAGGGGTAGATAGTTTTCGCGGCATGCATGCAATGCCGCAATTTCGTTTTTGATCTCGTTGGTCAGTCCTGCTAGTTGTATTGATGTGATCGGCGTTGCGCTCAGATGCTTGACACGGATCAGCCAGACATTGAACTGGAATCGGCTGGTTGGCTGCGCCTCCAGACGGCAGTGTTGCGAGGCCAAAGATTGCGACAGATTGTTCAGCACCACATCCAGACCGCGCGGCGAGACGCCGCTCTCAAGCAACGTGAGAATTTCGATTTGCTCGCAGTATTCATCGCTCCGAAAAAACACCAGCGCATCTTCCTCCGACCGGGTTCTCTCATTTTCTTCTGATGTTGAAATTTCTGGTGGCGAAATACCAGGCAGCACCAGCCGTTGCGCATTTGCCGGTAGCTTGGTTCTTACTTGGTATAGCGTATCGGCGCTCATGTGATTGGCCAGCAGGTGATAATTTTCTGCCAGGGACGTTTTGATCGGTTCCAGATACGCGAGTGGGATCCAGCTATGCAACGTTGGCGCATGCTTTCCGTTCATGCTCATGAGCGCCTCAATGCCGTCATGGGGTCTTCTCTCGGCGCCGGAAATGCGCTGCGCCAAGTAGTCCCAAAGCGATATTGCCGATGCGGCCAGCGGCGTATTTCTTGCGATGTTTTGCAGTAGATAGCGATTGCGCGGGTAATCGCATAGCGGCGCAAGCATGGCTTTGGCTTGATGCCAGCCGTCGTCCGTCAACAATGTGTTGGCCCGCACCGCCTCGCATAACTGGGTTTGCTGGCCGATCAGAACGGCTGTCATTTCGGCCTTGTGCAATTGATCGGCGACGAGCATGCAAATGGTGCTGCCGGCCAGCACGGTAAGACGAGGTATATCGATTCTTAAAAGCCATTGCGCGGGCTCGAAACGGATGCCGCTCTGTACCCATTCGGCTTCATCGACCTCCCGCAACGCCGGCGCTGCAATGCCGACACGGTAACAATGATCGGTAATCAGTCTTTCGAATCGCAAGAAAAATGATTCCCCTGCATCGCCATGCGCAAGCCGCTCCGCATGCATGATCAGATCCCGCATGTCATTGGCAAAACGAAGGCCGTGGATAGGATCAGTCAGCCCGATATTTTCTATGGAGGCGGTTGCGCTCGCTGCAACGCCGCCGCTATGCGGTAGTGACGATGCGGCGGAAAGTAACGATGGCGTTGGTGGGATATTCATTTTTGGTTTCCATTAAAGATCGTCTGGCAAGCGAGTACCCTTGGAGGGTTTGGGGAGCGCTGGAAAACTTAAGAAGTTCATTGCCACATTTTTGTGCCGTTCTGCATAAGCGATGCAGCAAATCGTGCATGAATGGCAAATTTCCAGCAGCGATATGATGGTGACTTTTTTGATCGCATTCGGTTGCGGATAATCTTTTATCAGCCGATAGGACAACATTCTTTCACAGTCGCCATCCCTTCCCTGTGTGTTGTAAGTAGGCGATAGATTCGGAAAATGCGGTAGCGGTGTGCCCGCAGGCGGCATCTCTCTGGCAAGGATATAACGCCCGCCGCTTTCGATGTGAGCAGGAAGCGCCCTGCTGCCTGAGACACTGAAGTAATGAATAATCCGGCCGTCCATCATTTCGACAATGGCGAGCGCGACATTTCTGGTGTCGAATACTCTGGTAAATTCGTCGCGGATTATTTGTGCCCGGGATATTCCCTGCGGCGTCCATACCTCATTGAAATTAAGCGTCGGAAAGATCGTGCTGAACAGTTCGAGCGTCTCTCGCAGTTGGGTTTCCATCGCCAGCACTTCAGGCGCCCTTGCCGGTATCGTTGGGATCGACAGAGCACGCGGCAGAATAGGAATTTCGTCGAATACGACGTTGGTTCGATAACGCCGATAGTTGTCGCGCAGCAGAACCCGGAAGTCGCGTGTGGCGCTGACCGATCGCATGATATCGGTCAATGCGACGTTGAGCTGTTCCAGCACTGTGTCGGAAACCGTACCGATCGATCTGCCGGCGTGATTTTCGACATACGTCATCAGCGCACTTGTGAGCAGCGTATTGCTGCCGCCATGATTGTCCATCGATCTTTGCAGTGCCTGAAGGAGATTGTCGGTCGCGCGGCATTTCCAGACGATATCAAGAATAATCGCCGCAGACTCCTCCATGACATTGACGGTAAACGCCGCACTGCGCACCGCGTCTTCGGCGCTTGGTTGCCCGGTGAATTCGGCAATGGCCGTTCGATCGGTGATCCGGCGCAAAGTGACCTCGATCGGCCATGTCGATGCGAGGTCCGGGATGGCGAAATCATAAAAGTGCCCCTCACTTACCTCGACTAATCCCCGTTGAGCACCGCTAGGTGAAGGCGGTGAACAAGGCCGTGAAAAAAAATCCCTTCGGATGCCTGTCAGGATATGTC
>DATMOE010000134.1:0-3417 GCA_035568435.1 Herbaspirillum sp.
AGGTGCTCCTACAGTGGATGAAGGGAATTTTTGCCTGCCCCTATCGATCAGCAATATGCATGCCACTGCGTTGACGCACTATTTTGACGCTAAGTTGCACTGTCGCTTTCTTTTCGTGCGTTATTTGTCGTATTTCAGTGCGTTGCCGTAGTAGGAGGCGGCAACGCACCGTTTCGATACTTATTTCGGTTTTGCTTCCTCGCGTCGGTTATAGCCGGCCACCATGTCGAACCGGAATAGCCGGCATTCCAGCGCGCCGTTGAAGAAAGGAGTCTTGCGGGCTTCTTTCAGGCGCAGCAATTTGGGCAGGCTGAGATCGGCGGAAAACAGGAATACGCTCCAGCCGGCGAAGCGTTGCTTGAGCGTGGTGCCGAAAGCGCTGAAGAAGGCGGTGAAGATTTCGTCGGTCGGCATGGCGCTGTCGCCGCGCACGCCGATACGTTCGCCGTAGGGCGGGTTGGTCAGCATGATGGGGGTGGGGCCGTCGGCTGTGCCGTCAGTCGCACCGTCAGTTGGCGGTTTGACTTCCTGGGCCTCGATCTGCTTGAGCGGGACGTCGAATGTGATGCCGGCGCTGCGCAGATTGTGACGCGTGATTTCGACCATGTCGCCGGAAATATCGCTGCCGAAAATGGTCGGATGAGCCGGGAGCGGCAGCGCTTTGACAGCGGCTTTGACGGCTTGCCATTCGGCTGGTTTGAAGTCGTTGAATTTCTCGAAGCCGAAGCTGCGTTTGATGCCGGGCGGGATGCCGGCCAGGATTTGGGCCGCTTCGGCCAGGATGGTGCCGGAGCCGCACATCGGGTCGAACAGGATGGTGCCGGGTTTCCAGCCGGAAGTGCGCAGCAGACCGGCCGCCAGGTTTTCGCGCAGCGGTGCTTCGCCGGTTTCGTCGCGCCAGCCGCGTTTGAAGAGGGCCTCGCCGGAGGTGTCCAGATAGAGCGTGAAGTTGTGCGCGTCGAGAAAGCCGACGATGCGCATGTCGGGCTCGCGGGTGTCCACCGAGGGGCGTTCGTTGAATTGGTCGCGGAAGCGGTCGCAGATCGCGTCCTTGATTTTCAGGGTGGTGAATTCGAGACTGCGCAGCGGCGATTTGACGGCGGTGACGTCGACGCGGATGGTGTGCGATACCTGAAACCAGTGTTCCCATTCCTGGGCCAACGCCATGTCGTAGATGTCGTTTTCGTTTTTATAGGAGCCGTGCGCCAGGCGCAGCAAGACGCGGCTGGCGATGCGGGAGTGCAGGTTGATGCGGTAGGCGTCGGTTAGCAGGCCGGAGCAGTGGACGCCGCCCGGCACTTGGGTATGGATTTTCAGGGTGACGGCGGGAGCGGTTTGTTGCGCGATTTCGTTGAGCTCTTCAGCCAGGGCTATTTCCAGGCCGCGCGGGCAAGGACAGAAATAGGAGTAGTTTTTGATTGCGGTTGTGGTTGTGTTTGACATTGGGGGGACCCTTTTTCCGTTGTGGTGATGGCTTGCCTGCCTTTGCAGGTTGCGTTGTTTTGCTGCCGGTTTTTTTACTGCATGTTCTTGTTTGAATGTTTCTTAATGCTCAGCGCCAAGCCGTATCGCTTCCTGTAAAGAGTGTTCGGCTTCCCGGGCTTGTTGCTGCAAAGTGGCTGCCGTGAACATCGTCGGCCATCCGATCATTTGTTGCTCGACGATATCGCGCAAGCCATCGATCCAGACCGGCGCTTCATTCAGGCAGGGGATGAAATGAAATTCCTTTCCGCCGGCTTGCAAAAATGCTTGCTTGCCTTCCAGCGCAATTTCTTCCAGCGTCTCCAGGCAATCGCTGATAAAGCCTGGGCACATTACGTCAACCCGCCCAGCGCCTTGCCTGGCCAATTCAATCAGCGTGGGCGCAGTATAGGGCTGCAGCCATTCGGCTTTGCCGAAGCGCGATTGAAATGTCACCAGATATTCATCCTGCTTCAGATTAAGTTGCTGCGCCAGCAAGCGTGCAGTTTTATAGCATTCGCAATGATATGGATCGCCCAGCGTCAGAGCGCGCTTCGGCACGCCATGAAAACTCATCACCAGTTTATCGGGCGTGCCGTTGGCATCCCAATACGCTAATACCGATTTTTTCAGCGCTTGAATGTAGCCTTCGTGATCGTGGTAATTGCGGATAAAACGCAACTCCGGGATGTTGCGCACGTTCGAGAAATGGCTGAATACGGCATCGAAAATCGATGCCGTCGTGGTGCCGGAATATTGCGGATAAGCAGGCACTACGAGCACACGGTCGCAACCGTCCTGCTTTAATTGATCCAGTACTTTTGAAATGGCCGGCTGGCCGTAACGCATCGCATGGGCGACGACGACTTGATGGCCGCGTTCTTGCAGGCGCGTGCGCAAGGCGGCGCTCTGGCGTTCGGTATGCACCCGCAGCGGCGATCCTTCAGCGCCCCAGATCAAGGCATATTTTGCTGCCGATCGGGAGGCGCGAAACGGCAAAATAATACCGTTCAAAATAAACCACCAGATGATTTTTGGGATTTCGACGACGCGCCGATCGGACAGGAATTGCCGCAGATAACGCCGCACTGCGCTGGTGGTCGGCGCGTCCGGGGTGCCGAGATTGACCAGCAGCACGGCTGTTTTAGCAGACGTGCCGTGGGTATGGGGCGGTTCTTTGCGAAAAGACATCAGGATAATTTCCGGTCGAGCTGTGGTGGGGGATAAGTATTGATTCGTATTGATTCGGTGTTGAACGCCGCGCTTATAAAGCCAGCAATTCCCGCGCGTGTTTGCGCGTGGTCGCAGTAATGTCCAGTCCGCCCAGCATGCGCGCGATTTCTTCCACTCGGGATTTGTTATCGAGCGCGGCAATCTGTGACACGGTTTTGCCGCCGGTCTGGGATTTGCTGACTTGATAGTGTTCGTTGGCTTGGCTGGCCACTTGCGGCAAATGGGTGACGCATAATACTTGGCGATTCTGTCCGAGGCGCTTGAGCAGGCGGCCCACCACTTCGGCGACGCCGCCGCCGATGCCGCTGTCGACTTCGTCGAAAATCAGCGTCGGCGTTGCCGTGGCGCTGGAGGTAATGACCGAGATGGCCAAGGCGATACGCGCCAGTTCGCCGCCGGAGGCAACTTTCGCCAGCGGGCGCGGCGCGACGCCGGCGTGGCCGGCTACCAGGAATTCGATTTGTTCGATGCCGTAAGCCGCAGGTTCGCCCGGTACCAAGGCGATCTCGAAACGGCCGCCGGACATGCTCAAATCCTGCATCGCCGCGGTGACCGCCTGACTCAAGGCGGCGGCGGCTTTGGCGCGCGCCTTGGATAATTTCTGCGCCGCGCTCATGTACGCGGCGTGCAATTTTTCTTCGTTGGCGCGCAAGGCATCCAGATCGCTGGCATCGGCCAATTGCTGTAATTGCGTGGACAATTCGATCAGGGTTTGCGGCAGTT
>DATMOE010000135.1:0-2804 GCA_035568435.1 Herbaspirillum sp.
CGGCGCGGCGGCCAGCGCCTGCCTGCTGCTCTATCAAAGCCCGCTGGGCGGGGTCGCCAAACAACGTCTGATGACCATGCGCGCGACCACCGACGGATTCGAAATTGCACGGCGCGATTTGGAGATACGCGGGCCGGGTGAATTTCTCGGGGCGCGGCAATCGGGCGAAGCGCTGCTGCGTTTTGCCGATCTGGCGGCCGACCAATGGCTGGTCGATCAGGCCCGCAGCCTTGCGCAGGATTTACTGCGCAGCGATCCGGCCACGGTCGACAGCCATCTGGCGCGCTGGCTGGGCGGCAAGGAAGAATTTTTGAAAGTGTAAAAAAGTTGTATCGGAAAAATCAGATTAAATTAAATTAAATTAATAAGCCCAATCCTGATGAACCTTATTTAAAAAATCGGTCGAATAACGGATTCCAAACATTTTACGGCAGCTTGTGCGAACATACGCTTCATGACTCTTACCGAACTCAAATATATCGTCGCCGTTGCCCGTGAAAAACACTTCGGCCATGCCGCCGAAGCCTGCTTTGTCGCGCAGCCAACGCTATCGGTCGCCATCAAGAAACTGGAAGATGAATTAGGTGTCATCATCTTCGAACGCGGCGGCACGGAAATCTCCGTAACGCCGCTAGGTACACAGATCATCGCGCAAGCCGAACGCGTGCTGGAGCAGACCGCCGCCATCAAGGAAATCGCCAATCAGAACAAGGACCCGCTGTCCGGCCCTTTGCGTCTGGGAATCATCTATACCATCGGCCCTTATCTGCTGCCGCCACTGGTCAAAACCATGATCGAGCAAGTGCCGCAAATGCCGCTGATCCTGCAGGAAAATTTTACCGTGCGCTTGATCGAACTGCTGCGCCAGGGCGAGCTCGATGCGGCCATCATGGCGCTGCCGTTCCCCGAGCAGGGCTTGAGCGTGCAACCGTTATACGATGAAGAATTCGTTGTGGCGTTGCCAAAACATCATCACTGGGCCGACCGCAGCGCGATCGATGCCCACGATCTGAAAAACGAAACCATGCTGCTGCTGGGCAGCGGTCATTGCTTCCGGGATCAGGTGCTGGAAGTCTGTCCAGAGATGTCGCGCTTTTCGACTGCCGGCGACGGCATCGCCCGCAGTTTCGAAGGATCGTCGCTGGAAACGATACGCCACATGGTCGCCTCCGGCATCGGCATCACCGTACTGCCCAAAGGATCGATACCCGATATGAACGATAAAAACGGCATGCTGCGTTATGTGCCGTTTACCAAACCGCTGCCATCGCGCCAGGTTGTCATCGCATGGCGTAAAAGCTTTACCCGCCACGCAGCGATCGAAGCGGTACGGCAGGCGGTTCTATCCTGCAATCTGAACGGCGCGCAAATGCTGCACGATGCGCCGGTTACGCATGGCTAGGCTGGTACGTTGACATAAGCAAAATGGATCGCCTCAAACAATATTTTTATCTGACCCGCTTCGATAAGCCGATCGGCATTTTGCTGCTGCTGTGGCCGACGCTGATGGCATTATGGCTGGCCTCGAACGGGCATCCCAATCCAAATATCCTGCTGGTTTTTTGCCTCGGCACGGTGCTGATGCGCGCCGCCGGCTGCGCCATCAACGACTTCGCCGATCGCGACTTCGACCGGCATGTCGAACGCACCGCCGCCAGGGCGCTGACATCGGGCAAGATCGCAGCTTGGGAAGCCGTGGCGATTGCCGCCGTGCTGGCGCTGGTATCGTTCGCGTTGATTCTGCCACTCAATCTACTGACCAAACAATTATCGCTGGCGGCGGTTTTAATTGCCGCCAGCTATCCCTACTTCAAACGGTTCTTTGCGATACCGCAGGCTTATCTGGGGATCGCCTTCGGTTTCGGCATTCCGATGGCTTTTGCGGCGGTGCAGAACGCGGTACCGCCAGCGGCATGGCTGCTATTGCTCGGCAATGTCTTTTGGGCCATCGCTTACGATACGGAATATGCCATGGTCGACCGCGAAGACGATCTGAAGCTCGGCCTGAAAACCTCGGCCATCACTTTCGGGCGCTACGATATTGCCGCCGTCATGCTCTGTTACGCCGTGACATTACTGATCACGCTTGGCGTCGGCTGGCGCTACGGCTTGCGTGGCTGGTTTGTCGCCGGCATGGCGGTGGCCGCTGCCTGCGCCGTTTATCACTACACCTTAATTCGCGGCCGCGACCGCATGCGCTGTTTTGCCGCATTCCGGCATAACAACTGGCTAGGCGCTGCCGTATTCATAGGAATTGCGCTGGATTATCTATTTAATCCGGCGCTAAATTAGACACTTGCCGATCAATTCTCTCTTCACCGTCCCACTGCAAAACCGGTTTGCCCCGCTCTCGAAAGCAACTGATGCATTGCGCTTTCCAACCAGCCTGGATCATCTGCTGACATTTGCGCCTGCGGCAAAACAGGACGCATTGCGCGAGCTCTGCCATTGGCTGATCTGCTGTAAAAATCTGTGGCAAGGCGACGCGCCGGCATCGCCATTCAATCTGACCGATCGGCACCAATCCTTGCGCGTCGATCCCGATACCATCTGGCGCACCATACACACCATCCTCAACAACGAAGCGGATGGATTTCCAGCGCAAAAAATTCTCGATTATGTCGCCGCCAGCGACGTGGACGATTGGCAAGCATTGCGCAGTCAATCTCATCCTGCAAGCCTAATCGATCCATCCGCTGCGCCGGCTGACTGGCCCAAGGAATGTCTGGCATGGGCGCTGCGCACCATCAAAATGGATGGAGCGGATTTGCAGGAAGTGGATTTGAGTAGTACGGATTTACGCG
>DATMOE010000136.1:0-9853 GCA_035568435.1 Herbaspirillum sp.
AAATAAACTCGCTGCGCTCAAACAGTATTTTTTTCTGATCCGTTTTCATCACCTCTAAACGGCAACGACTTCTTATGCGGAATTCAAGGTCAACGGCAGACGGCTCTTCCTTCGGAATTCGCTTGGTGTGCGTCGCTGCGCGGGCACTTTTTTATGGGTTGTGGCGGCTTTGCCGCCAGCGTGGGAATATAGGCGCTTGATCATCGTCGGGGGGTGTGATGAACATTAAGGGCTGGCCTTATCCGCGTCTGGTGGCGCATCGTGGTGGCGGTATTTTGGCGCCGGAAAATACTTTGGCTGGTATGCGTTGCGGGCTGGCTTATGGGTTTCGCGGGGTTGAGTTCGATGTGATGCTGGCGCAGGATGGGGTGCCGGTTTTGATGCATGATCCCTTGTTCGGCCGGACTATCCGCGCGCCAGGCGGGGTGCTCGATTATCCGGCGCAGGCGCTCGCGGCGCTCGATGCCGGGAGTTGGTTGAGCGAGTCTTTTCGCGGTGAACCGGTTTGTACGCTATTGCAGGTCATGCAGTTTTGCGTTGAGCACGGTCTTTGGATGAATATCGAGATCAAGCCCGCTACGCCGGAGGCAGCGGTCGAGACCGGTGCGGTGGTTGCTGCGCAGGTACGGCAATTTTTTGCGCCGCAGCTTGCTGCGCATGTGCCCGGCGTTGATGACGCCGCATTGCCGCTGCTTTCCTCTTTCTCGTTCGAGGCCTTGTGCGCGGCGCAGCAGGCCGCGCCGGATATCGCGCGCGGCTGGTTGGTTGATGTGATTGCCGACGGTTGGGAGACGCAATTGGAACGCTTGGAGGCGGTTGCTTTGCATACCAATCAGCGTCATTTGAGCGCTGCTTTGGCCGCGGAGGTGAAGCGGGCCGGGTATGGTTTGTTCTGCTATACCGTCAATGAGCCGGAGCGCGCCCGTGAGATCCTGGGATGGGGCGTGGATGGGTTCTGCACCGATAGACTCGATTTGTTTGCGCAGACGCACGTATAATCGCTGTTTTGCCCTATACCGCATTGCATACTCTCTATGAAATCAGCCGAAATTCGCGACAAGTTTCTGAAATTTTTCGAATCCAAAGGGCATACCATCGTCCGTTCGTCCAGTCTGGTACCAGGCAACGATCCAACGTTGTTGTTTACCAATTCCGGTATGGTGCAGTTCAAGGATGTCTTTCTCGGCTCCGATGAACGCAATTATGTGCGGGCTACTTCGGTGCAGCGCTGTCTGCGCGCCGGCGGCAAACATAACGATCTGGAAAACGTCGGTTATACCGCGCGTCATCATACTTTCTTCGAAATGCTGGGCAATTGGTCGTTCGGCGATTATTTCAAACGGGATTCGCTGAAATGGGCGTGGGAGTTACTCACGCAAGTCTATGGCTTGCCGGCCGATAAACTCTGGGCCACGGTGTATGAAACCGATGATGAAGCCTACGATATTTGGGTGAATGAAATCGGCTTGCCGAAAGAGCGGGTAGTGCGTATCGGCGATAACAAAGGCGCGCCGTATGCCTCCGATAATTTCTGGCAAATGGCCGATACCGGTCCATGCGGTCCTTGTTCCGAAATTTTCTACGATCATGGTCCCGATGTTTGGGGCGGTCCTCCGGGCAGCCCGGAACAGGATGGCGATCGCTATATCGAAATCTGGAATAACGTGTTCATGCAATTCGATCGGCAAATCGATGCGCAGGGTGTCGCCACCTTGACGCCGTTGCCGAAGCAGTGCGTCGATACCGGCATGGGTCTGGAGCGTCTGGCCGCGGTATTGCAGCATGTGCATAGTAATTATGAAATCGATTTGTTCCAGGTTTTGATCAAGGCTGCCGCGCGCGAAACACACACCACCGATCTGGAAAATAATTCGCTGAAAGTCATCGCCGATCATATTCGCGCATGTTCGTTCCTGATTGTCGATGGCGTTATTCCAGGCAATGAAGGACGCGGCTATGTGTTGCGCCGTATCATCCGCCGCGCCTTGCGGCATGGCCATAAGCTGGGCCAGACCAAGCCGTTTTTCTATAAGCTGGTCAAGGATCTGGTGGCCGAAATGGGCGCTGCTTATCCAGAATTGCCACCGGTGGCTGCGCGGGTTGAGCAAGTGCTGCAACAGGAAGAAGAACGTTTCGGCGAAACGCTGGAAAATGGCATGAAGATTCTGGAAAACGCCTTGCTGGCCAAGCCCGGAAAACTGGACGGCGAAACAGCATTTACTTTGTACGATACCTACGGTTTCCCGCTGGATTTGACCGCCGATATTTGCCGTGAACGCGAGGTTGAACTGGACGAGGCCGGCTTTGAGACAGCGATGGAGCGTCAACGCTCTACCGCGCGTGCCGCCGGCAAATTCAAGAGTTCGGCTACCGGCGTCAGTTATGACGGTCCGAAGACGAAGTTTGTCGGCTACGAGGCGTTGGCGCAGGCGGCCAAGGTCGTCGCCTTGTATGTCGACGGCAACGCAGTACAGAAAATCGCCGCCGGTCAGGAAGCGATGGTGGTGCTGGATGTGACGCCGTTTTATGCCGAATCGGGCGGGCAGACTGGCGATGTCGGCGTATTGGAAAATGGCGCGGCTGTTTTTGCAGTCGGCGATACGCAGAAAATTCAACCGGATGTGTTCGGTCATTACGGCGCTTTGCGCAGCGGTGCGCTGGCCGTCGGCGATCAAGTCGATGCCAAGGTCGATGCCGCTCTGCATGCCAGAATCGTGCGCAACCATTCGGCCACGCATTTGATGCATAAGGCTTTGCGCGAAGTGCTGGGCGCGCATGTATCGCAAAAGGGTTCATTGGTCGATGCCGACAAGACGCGTTTCGATTTCAGTCATAACGCGCCGGTCACCCCCGATCAGATTCGCCTGGTCGAGCAAATTGTCAATCGTGAAATTCTGGCGAATGCCGCTACCGAGGCTAAGTTGATGGCGTTCGACGATGCGGTCGGCGCCGGCGCAATGGCCTTGTTCGGCGAAAAATATGGCGATGAAGTTCGCGTTTTGTCGATCGGTACTTCGCGTGAATTGTGCGGCGGTACGCACGTCGGCCGTACCGGCGATATCGGCTTGTTCAAGATTGTGGCTGAGAGCGGCGTCGCCGCGGGCGTGCGCCGGATCGAAGCGGTTACCGGCGAAGGCGCGCTGGCGGTGGTGCAGGCGCTGAGCAATCGTATCAATGAGGTTGCCGCGGCGTTGAAGGCGCAGCCTGAAGAAGTGGCGCAGCGGATTACGCAGGTGCAGGAGTATGTCCGGCAACTGGAAAAAGAATTGGGCGCGTTGAAGTCGAAACTGGCTTCGAGTCAGGGCGATGAGCTGGTGTCGCAGGCTATCGATGTCAAGGGAATCAAGGTGCTGGCCGCGACGCTGGAAGGCGCCGACAGCACTGCCTTGCGCGAAACGATGGATAAACTCAAGGACAAACTGAAGAGCGCGGCGATTGTGCTGGCGGCTGTCAAGGATGGCAAGGTCAGCTTGATCGCCGGCGTCACGCCGGATGCGATCGGTAAGGTCAAGGCGGGCGAGCTGGTCAATTTCGTGGCCCAGCAAGTCGGCGGTAAAGGCGGTGGACGGCCCGATATGGCGCAGGCCGGCGGCACCGATGCCAGTGGTTTGCCGGCTGCGTTAAAGGGCGTCGCCGATTGGGTGGCCGGGAAAGTTTGATGCAGATTTGATCATGAGTACCGAACGATGAGTACGGACCCAGTCCCGTTCAAATTTTGTCCCGTTTGCGCGGCGTCGCTGGTGCAGCGTGCAGATGAGGATGCCGGTAAGTTGCGTTTGGCCTGCCCGCATGGGCATTGGACGCATTGGGATAATCCCTTGCCGGTATTGGCGGCAATCGTCGAGCTGGATGGTCGAATTCTGCTGGCGCGCAATGCGGCCTGGAGCGAGGGAAAATTCGCCTTGATTACCGGTTTCATGGAGCGTGATGAAACGCCGGAACAAGGCATTGCGCGCGAACTGAAGGAAGAAACCGATCTGGACGCCGGCGAAATTACCCTGATCGGCGTCTATGAATTCATGCGTAAAAATGAGCTGATCATTGCTTATCACGTCAAAGCCAGCGGCACCGTGCGGCTGTCGCCGGAGTTGTTGGAATATCGTTTGGTCGAACCGGCCGATCTGCTGCCTTGGCGTGCCGGCACCGGTTATGCGCTGGCCGATTGGATGCATTTGCGGGGCTTGACGGTACGTTTTGTCGATGCCTTGGTGGATCGCTTTCGACGAATGCTGAGTCTGCACAATAGTGGTGCGTTTTACTTGCTTATCTCTGCAATGGCGTGGTGCATTTAAAACAACACTTTTGGTGCGCTGCCGTATTCGCCAGTTGTTTGGAGTAGAATTCTATTTGTTTTCATCACCCCAAATCAATGAACCATATGGAATTTCATAGAGAGCTTGACGCACGTGGCTTGCATTGTCCCCTTCCTATCCTGAAAACCAAGAAAACCCTGGCAGACATGCATAGTGGAGAAGTTTTACGTGTGATGGCGACTGATACGGGTTCGGTGAGGGATTTCCAGGCGTTTGCGAAACAAACTGGTAATGCTTTGTTGGAGCAGACGGAAGAAAATCGCGAGTTTATTTTTTTCATGAAGCGTAAATAAGCCCGCGCTACACCACGCCAAACCGCACGCAAAATCGTTCCAGGATTAATGCAGCATCGATAAAAAATGCCCGCAATTTGCGGGCATTTTTTATAGGACCGGATGAAAGCTTTCGGCCCGGCTGACCGGCCAGTATTTTTGATAGACCTGATAACGATAGTTGCCGCTCAACAGATCGCCGGGCTCAAGAAATTTCAATAATTCCGATAACAACTGTACTTCGTGATCGTTCACGCGCCGCACGATGTGATGGGCGCGTAACGCCGAGGTATGCGGCAGTCCCGCTGCCTGCACCAACTCCTGCAAGGCGTGCAGCGTGCTTTGATGAAAGCGATAGACCCGTTCGGCTTTATCCGGCACCACCAGCGCGCGGGCGCGCACCGGATTCTGAGTCGTTACACCGGTCGGGCAGCGGTCGGTATGGCAGCTTTGCGATTGGATGCAGCCCAGGGCAAACATGAAGCCGCGTGCGGAGTTGCACCAGTCTGCGCCCAACGCCAGCGTGCGGGCAATATCGAACGCGGTGATGATTTTGCCGCTGGCGCCGATTTTCACGCGATCACGCAGGCCGGCGCCGATCAGCGTGTTGTGCACCATCAGCAAGCCTTCTTGGAGCGGCATGCCGACGTGGTCGGTGAATTCCAGCGGGGCTGCGCCGGTACCGCCTTCGGCGCCATCGACGACGATGAAGTCGGGCACGATACCGGTTTCGAGCATGGCCTTGACGATGCCGAAAAATTCCCATGGATGGCCGACGCACAATTTGATGCCGACTGGTTTGCCGCCCGATAAGGTACGCAGTTTTTCGATGAAGTGAACCAGCCCCAAGGGGGTGGAAAAAGAGGGATGCACTGCCGGCGATACGCAATCGACGCCCATCGGCACGCCACGCGTAATGGAAATTTCCGGGGTGAT
Source organism: Herbaspirillum sp. (assembly GCA_035568435.1). GTDB lineage: Bacteria > Pseudomonadota > Gammaproteobacteria > Burkholderiales > Burkholderiaceae_D > Herbaspirillum. Next base: position 5,522 of record DATMOE010000136.1, read on the forward strand.
TTTGGCCGCGGGTAGAATGCCGCCGTGGCCGGGTTTGGCGCCTTGCGACAGTTTGATCGTGATCATTTTGACTTGATCGTCGCTGGCCTGGGCTGCAAATTTTTCCTGGTTGAAACTACCATCGGCGTTGCGGCAGCCGAAATAGCCGGATGCCACCTGCCATATTAGATCGCCGCCGAATTCGCGGTGATGCGGTGAGATCGAGCCTTCGCCGGTATCGTGCGCAAAGCCGCCCATTTTGGCGCCGTGATTGAGCGCGCGAATCGCATTGGCCGATAACGCACCGAAGCTCATGGCCGATACATTGAAGACCGACATGTTGTAAGGCTTGGGCAAGCCGGCGCCGACCATGACGCGGAAATCGTGGCTGGCAATCATGCTGGGCGATAGGGAATGCCCGATCCATTCATAACCCTGCAATTTGACGTCGAGTTCCGTTCCGAAAGGACGGGCATCGACTGCTCCCTTGGCGCGTTGATAGACCAGACTGCGTTTTTGACGGGTGAATGGCGCGCCGTCGTTTTCGCTTTCAAAGAAATACTGGCGAATTTCCGGCCGCACCGCTTCGAACATAAATCGGAAATGGCCAAGCAGCGGGTAATTGCGCAAAATTGCGTGCGAGCGTTGTATCAGGTCGCGTAAGCCAATGACGGTTAATAGCAACGGTATAACGACCCATCCCCACGCTAGTGCACCCTGTGCAGCCAATATCAGCGTTAGTAGCGTGCATGCGAATAGTGCCCATAACGGCCAGTAGCGACTTGCAAACATAGTGGTCTTTCCCGGTAGATGGCGTTTAAAGTGCGACGGCGATTTCCCGATATTTCTTGTGATTTTGCGGTTTGGATACTTGGCGCCGGACAGGTATTGGCGCAGATTTTACACGAGTGGTCCGTTATTCATCCTACAAAAATGGCACAAATTGCTGCTTGCCGAATCAATGGCATCGATATTGCTTAGGGGTATGAATAATGACAGCACTGTGCATGTATGCAATGCAGAAAACTTATGAAGATTGCCTTAAGCAACCCAATCAGCAGCCCAACCGATAACAAAAACCACTCACCGCAATTGCCGCCAAGCTCTTCACATCTGCTGGAAACCTTACTGGCCAATCTGGACGGTATGGTTTACCGCTGTCATGGCGTGGATATTTGGACGATGGATTTTGTCAGTGAAGGCTGCCATGCATTGCTTGGTTATCATCCGCAAGAGTTGATGGCTGGAAACGGTATTTCGTATCAGGATCTTACCTATCCTGCCGATCGCTATCGGGTTCTGGACACGATTCGTCTGGGCCTGCTTAATCGGCGTCGTTATGAAATGGAATACCGGATCGTGCGTGCCGATGGCCAGGTGCGTTGGGTGTGGGAACGCGGTGTCGGTATTTTCAATGCCGCCGGCGAGCGCATTGCAATGGAAGGTTATGTGCAGGATATCGACGACCGCAAGCAGGCAGTGCAAGCCTTGCAGGAAGCGGAGCGCCGTTATCGCAGCATTTTCGAAAATGCCATCGAAGGTATTTTCCAGTCGACGCCGGAGGGCGGCTATCTGGCGGTCAATCCGACGCTGGCGCGCATCTACGGTTATGCCTCGCCCGAGGAGTTGATCGTCGGTTTGCGCGATATCGAGCATCAGTTGTATGTGGAGCCGGCACGGCGCAATGAGTTCAGGCGCTTGATGGTCGAGAATGGCTCGGTCAAGAATTTCGAATCGCGTATTTTCCGGCGCGATGGTCACATCAGCTGGATTTCAGAAAATGCGCGTGCGGTGTATGACGATGGCGGCAATTTGCTATTTTATGAAGGCACTGTCGAAACCATTACCGAACGTAAGTTATATGAAGAGCAGATCCAGCATCAGGCCACGCACGACTCGCTGACGGGCTTGCCTAACCGCACCATGCTGCATAATTATCTGCAGCGGGCGATACAGGCGGCGCAAGCCGGCAGCAGCGTGCCGGTGGTGGTGTTCGTGGATCTGGACCAGTTCAAATATATCAATGACAGCCTGGGTCATCAGGCCGGCGACAAATTGCTCAAGACGGTTGCGCAACGGTTGATCGCGTGTGTGCGCGATAGCGATATGGTGGCGCGTCAGGGCGGCGACGGATTTGTCATCGTGCTGGGCAATCAGCGCGACGAAGAGAGTATTACCGAAGTGCTGCAGCGGATTCTTAATTCGGTATCGCAGCCTTGGCTGATGGAAGGGCGCGAACTGAATGTGACTTGTAGTCTGGGCGTGAGCCGCTACCCGAATGATGGCGATGATGTCGAGACCTTGCTCAAGAATGCCGATGCGGCGATGTATAAGGCCAAGGAAGTCGGACGCAATAATTTCCAGTTTTTTGTCAGCAATATGCATGTGCAGGCGCCCAATCATCTGGATATGCTGCTCAATCTGCGTCATGCGATTGAATATCAGGAGTTTCAGCTTTATTACCAGCCCAAGATCAGCCTGGATACCGGCCGCATCATCGGCGCTGAAGCGCTGATTCGCTGGGATCTGGCTGATGTCGGCATGGTGTCGCCGGCGCACTTTATTCCATTTGCGGAGCAATCCGGTCTGATTGTGCCGATCGGCGAGTGGGTGCTGCGTACTGCCTGCGCGCAGAACCGGGCCTGGCAAAACGCCGGTCTGCCGGCGATTCCTGTGGCGATCAATTTATCGCCCTATCAAATTAATCAGGATCTGGTGGCGATGGTGCAGCAGGTGTTGTCCGATACCGGACTGGATGCCAGTAGTCTGGAGCTGGAAATTACCGAAAATGTGGTGATGAAGGATGCGGAAAAGATCGTTGCGATGCTCAATGCGCTTAAAGCGCTGGGGTTGCGGATTTCGGTCGACGATTTCGGCACCGGCTATTCCAGTCTCAGCTATCTGAAGCGCTTTCCGGTCGATGCGCTCAAGATCGACCAGTCTTTTGTGCGCGATGTGGTGCATGACGCCGATAGCGCGGCGATTGTCAAAGCGGTGATTTCCTTGGCGCATATCCTGAATCTGCGGGTTATTGCAGAAGGTGTGGAAACCAGGAGGCAATGCGATTTCCTGCGCGAGAACGGTTGTGATGAGGTGCAGGGCTATTATTTCGGTCGTCCGATGTCTGTGCAAGACTTTAGTAAAGTTCTGATGTTGGATAGTAAGAAGTCCTACATAGACTTACGTGTAGTCGCAATGCAACGAAATGACAATGCCTGAATCTTTGTGCTAAACTCCCCCGCATATTCCGAAATTTGAATGGGTTTCCCATTAGTATTTGCCAATATTTATCGCAGCAAATACAGATAATGGAACCATGCGGTAATTAGAAAAGTAAATTGCGCAGGCCTTGCGTTTCAGCTTTCGCCTGGAACTCGTTTAATCAATATCAATGTTATCTGCCGCCGGTTTGGCGACAAAAAATGCGACCGGCGTGTTGGCGGTTCGCAAGCAGTAAAACAGGTCCGATCTGTTATCGGGTCCAATCGTCGACATCATCGCTGTCTGACGCTGACGCTCAGCGAATTAATACTGACACATACCTTTGAAACGCCTTTCTACTACTACGTTGCTCAAGATCGTACATGAATACAACTGAGGCCAAGCGAGTCCTCGAGACGGCTTTGTTATGCGCGCACGAACCGTTATCACTTAACGATATCAAGAAGCTGTATGCCGCTCACGACGGGGCTGAGAGTGAGGTCGATACCGATGCGATCAAGCTGATGCTCGAAGAGTTGCGCGGCGACTGGGATGACAAGGGCATTGAAGTGGTCACCTTGTCGACCGGCTGGCGCTTCCAGAGCCGTCCCGAAATGAAAATATATCTGGATCGATTGAATCCAGAGAAACCGCCCAAATATTCGCGTGCGACGCTGGAGACATTGGCGATCATTGCCTACCGTCAACCGGTCACGCGTGGCGATATCGAAGAGATTCGCGGCGTCACCGTCAATACGCAAACCATTCGGATGCTGGAAGAGCGCAACTGGATTGAAGCAATCGGTCATCGCGATGTCCCGGGGCGTCCGGCGCTGTTTGCCACTACCCGGCGCTTTCTCGACGATTTAGGCTTGGCGGCGCTGGATCAGTTGCCGCCGCTGCAAACGGTCGGCGCCGGCGGCGGCAGCGACGATGACGTGCAGGCAGCGGTCGCCGGGCTCGATCTGGCCGGTCTTGATTTAACGCAGGCGGAAGATAATTTGCCGGCCGATTTGAACCTATTTGAAATCGGCTTGCCCACTGATATACCAGAGGTATTGCTATCCGATATACCCGATGTATTGCCATCCGATGATCAGGACGCAGCGCAGACCGATACTGTGTCGCCGATAGAGGCAATTTCCAATTTCT
>DATMOE010000137.1:0-9716 GCA_035568435.1 Herbaspirillum sp.
GCACCGAGGACGATGATGTCGGCGGCCAGGAATTCGTCGAGGACGACGTTGGTCGTAGCGTATTCGGCCTGCGCCGCCGGCTCCACCCGGGCGCCACCCTGCACGGCCGCATCGACCATCGCGGCCATGTCGCCGTGCAGCGCGCCCACCTCATGCAGCGTCTTGAGCTTGGCAAACAGGAGCGCCGGCGACTGGTGGGGCACCGGGGCGGCTGCCAGATCGCGATAGACGACCGTTAAATCGGGCGAGGTTTCCTTCAGCCGGGCGACAGCGCTGGCCGACAATTGCCGGCTAACGGACTGCGCGCCGGAGATGCTGGAATCGATGTGTAAAAGTTGCATATTGATCTCCTAATAGGATTGACTGCATGCGTTAACTGGATGCGAACCAGGGCGTGATCAGATGGTCATATAATCAAGTCGCCATACAATCAATACCTGGTAACTATTTGTTCGCTAAGCTAATATAAAGCTTAGGAAATTTCGCACAAGGAGGCACTTTTTTGGATGATACGAACACTTCTGTTCGTGCGGCCGAACACGGACACTCAGAATGCCGGGCGTCGATCGAGACGCTGGCCCGCATCGGCGACAAATGGACGGTGATGGTGGTGGGCGCCTTGGCGCGGGGGCCGATACGTTATAACCAGATCCGTCGCGTCGTGGAAGGGATTTCACAGCGCATGCTCACGCTGACCCTGAAAGGACTGGAGCAGGACGGGCTGGTCAGCCGGACGGTGTATCCGACCAAACCGCCGCGCGTGGACTATGCGCTGACTGACCTCGGGCGCACGCTGATCGTGCCGCTGCAAGCAGTCCATGCCTGGACAGTGGCGCACCAGCCGGCGATGTTGGCGGCGCGGGAAAAATTCGCGGAGAAGGAGCGAGAGGCCGCATCGAAGCAATCGAGCTAACAAATGTGTATGGAACAAAGAACAGCATTACAGCCCGGCATGGGATACTACTGAGCCGATCGATTACGCCCCATCAAAATGCTTCGCTTCCTTTCAGTTTCCGGCAGTCTGCGCGCTGCATCCTCCAATACGCATGTCCTCCGTGCGGCGGCGCTTTTGGCGCCGGAAGGCGTCACGGTGGAACATTACAATGCACTCGCGGAGCTACCTCATTTCAATCCAGATCTCGAAGGCAATCTCCCAGAGCGAATCGTTGATCTGCGTACTCGCGTAAATCAAGCGGACGGCCTTCTCATTTCTTGCCCGGAGTATGCCCGCGGCATCCCTGGGTCTTTCAAGAACATGTTGGATTGGCTGGTCGCAGGTACGGATTTCCCGGGGAAGCCGGTGGCGCTTTTTAACACGTCGCCCCGAGCATCCGCGGCCCAGGATGCTTTAAAGCTGGTCTTAAACACGATGTCTGCGACGATTGTTCCCGAGGCTTGTGTCACGCTCGCACTCTTGGGCCGGCAGACCGATCCGGTTGCCATCGCCAATGATCCAGTGTGCAGAGAAAGCCTGCGCCAAGCGCTCCAAGCGTTCGTCGACCATACCTTGCTGGCATCAGCACCATAGCCCGAATTCTAATTGCGTCAAGCCATAGCGTTAAACGCCTGCGTCAGCTCGTTCGTCAGAGTCTGCACCAACTGAGCCGTCGGCATGGGGCGGCTGACGCCGTGAAAGCCTCTAAAATTCTACCTTCGTAGAATATACAAATCCCCCTCCGAGACCCATTACGCTTTTTGAAAAGCCTTTACTTCCGCTTTGGGTCGAGCGGGCTGACCTGATCCATGGTTTTGATCAGATCCGCCAGCGCCTGCTTACTGTCTGCCGCATTCGGTGTTTTTGCGCGGACAGCGTCCAATGCCCGGTCAATGGCCTTGTCCACGAGGTGCCAATCGGATGCTGCACGCGGCTTGAGCCCAGCTTCGGCCGCATCCCACGACTGCTCAAGGTCTTTAATACGGTTTTTAGCGCCAGCCAGGTCACCCTTATCGGTCAGAGAAGTCACATCCACGGCAATGGATCGGAAAGAAGACAAATCCCCAAGTTTGGATGGGGTGGCTGCTTGGGCGGAGTTGCTCATGGTCAGCGAGAGCGATGCAGCGGCGATATACCCACCACCCAGCATGGCAAGCGTGAAGAGTGCTGCAGTCAATGGGCGGGACCGAGTGTCGAGTTTCATCATGTTTTCCTTTAAGAGTAATTTGCCGTTGTTGTAGAACTATTCAGCTATTGCGCAGTGGCTGTTGAAGCGGCCTGGTTTGCGTTGCGTTGTGCGAGCACAACCAGGACAGTAATAATTGAGAGAAAGAGAATGCTGGTGTGCATTGCACCCATGCCAAGTCCGTCATATTCCGGTGATTGCGACAGCAAGTCACCCAGCGAAGCCCCCAGCGGGCGCGTCAGAATATAGGCAGTCCAAAAGGTCAGCACCGAATTTGCGCCAAGATGGAACGCCAGCATCGTCAAGGCAATCAGTGCGCCAAAGGCGACAACACCCCATTGAAAGCCCAGCCCCAGGGCCTCGGTGGCCAGATCGCCTGCAGCGGTGCCCAATGCAAATGTGCACAGAATGGCTGTCCAATAGAACCACTCCCGGCGGCCCTTATATATCTGCTGGATGGAAAGCGTTCGCTCGCGCCAATACCAAACCGCAAAGATTGCGGCCAGAAGCACTGCAAAAACAGTCGTGCTGAGATAGAGGCTCACACCCAGACCGTCGGTGAGTGCGTCTGTGATTTGCGTGCCGACGACACTGACCAGCACCACAGTCAGCCAGTAAATCCATGGCACACAACGCCGTGCCCGCAACTGCTGGAATAAAGCCAGCGCCAACAAGGCCGCCATGGCACTGCCGGTGACGGCTTTGCCCAGCCCGGCATTGACAGTTAGATAGTCGGCGCCGGTCTCGCCGACGGTCGTCGACATGATCTTGATGATCCAGAAACTCAGGGTGACTTTCGGCACTTTGTTGCGCCAGTCCGGGAACGATATTGTTGACGGCATCTGCATCGTGATCTCCAAGAAATTGGTTAACGTTGATATGGCCTCAAGTTTGTTTTGCCAGACTTAGACCAGACATAGAACGAAGACAGTTGTGTAATGGAGAGCCTACTAACACAAGCTTAGTTAATCCTTAGCGGGACACGATTTCCGACTGACTGCAGAGTTTAAAAGATGGCGGTATGATCGTCATCCTGCTTGCCACTGCGCAGCCAGGTACTACCCCCAATTTCAAAGGACATCTGCATGATCCAGTTCTATTTCCATCCCGCCCCGAATCCACTTAAGATCGCGCTTTTTCTCGAAGAGTCCGGCCTGCCATACGAAACAATTCCTGTCGATACCCTCAACGGCGACCAGCACCAGCCGGCCTTCCTGCGGATCAATCCGAATGCGAAGACACCTGCCATCGTCGACGGCGACGCCACCATATTCGACAGCAACGCGATCCTGTTATACCTGGCCGAAAAATCCGGCCGCTTCCTGCCCGAGAACACCCCGGCTGCGCGCGGTCAGATGTTGTCCTGGCTGATGTTTGTCGCCAGCGGCATCGGCCCTTACTCGGGACAAGCGGTGCACTTCAAGCACGTCGCACCGGAGCCGAAGGAATACGCGCTCAATCGCTATATGTTCGAAGCCGAACGCCATTACGCCATTCTCGATGCGCAACTGGCAAAACATCGCTACATGCTGGGCGAAACCTACACCCTGGTCGATATGGCTGTTTGGGGCTGGGCGCGCGCCGTACCGTTCATCTTCGGCGCCGAAGCATGGACCAAGCTGCCTAATCTGAAGCGTCATTTGGATGAAATCAGCGCCCGTCCCGCGGCACAACGCGCCGAAGGATTGAAAGCAAAATTCACCTTCAAGTCAGAGATGGACGAAGAAGCGCGCAAACATTTGTTCCCGCAGAACGCGAAATTGCAGAACCGGCCGGCGTAAAGGCCAGGAACAGGCGGCGTCCAGAACTATTCTGTTGCAAGCGATGTCGATTTCATTCAGTGTCGTTCGTCGTGAGTACAGGGGCTATGCGGCGATGCGGCACTGAATCGCGTCGCTTCGCATTCCCCCTGTCTTTTTAACGCAAGAGGAGATCGTTATGGCTTACATAGATGGATTTATAGTCGCCGTCCCCACCAGTAATCGTGAAGCATACAAAAAACATGCGGCATCGAGTGCGACCGTATTCAAGGAGTATGGCGCATTGAAGGTAGTCGAATGTTGGGGAGATGACGTTCCCGAGGGGAAAGTGACGTCTTTTACCATGGCAGTGCAGCGCAAAGAGGATGAGACGGTGGTGTTCTCCTGGATTACCTGGCCTTCTCGTGAGAAGCGGGACGAAGCCTGGAAACTGATCACGGCCGACCCGCGGATGCAGCCTGGCGCCAATCCGACGCCTTTCGACGGCAAGCGGCTGATCTACGGTGGCTTTGAAACGATTGTGGAGGTGTAATTACCCGCCGCCGCCATGCAAGGAAGATGAAAAACCTGAATAAAAAAGCGCTCGGCGGACTCGTCTTGCTGCTCGCCGTCATGGCGGTGCTCCTATTCGTGCCCGCCTGGACGCTCGATTTCTGGCAGGCCTGGGTCTTCCTCGCCGTGTTTGGCGCATCGTCGTGGGCGATCACGTTCTACCTTATCAAACAGGACCCGCAGCTCTTGGCGCGGCGCATGCAGGCCGGCCCAACTGCGGAGAAAGAGATCAGCCAGAAGATCATTCAATCTCTCACGTTCGTCATGTTTGTCGCGATGTTGGCGGTCCCTGCACTTGATCATCGCTTACATCGGCATGCGCTGCCTTTCTATGGGGTGATAACAGGCGATGTCCTGGTCGGCATCGGGTTCCTCATCGTATTTTTTGTGTATAAAGAAAATACCTTTGCCTCGGCGATCATCGAATGCGCGCCCGATCAGAAAGTCATCTCGACGGGACTATACGCACGCGTGCGCCACCCCATGTACATGGGCGGCATTTTGTTGCTGGTCGGCATGGCGCTCGCGCTCGGCTCGTGGTCTGGACTATTCGTGTTCTTGCTTTTCATGCCCGCCCTGATATGGCGGATTTTCGATGAGGAACGTTTCCTGGCAAAGAACCTTCCAGGCTATCGGCAATATCAACAGAAGGTGAAGTACCGCTTGCTGCCATTCATTTGGTAACGTCCCATCGATGATCGCGAGGATTACTAGAACTCATGTCTATTTATGAAATGCGTTCTAGTGCGAGAGCAGGGCGATCAAAATGACGATAGGAATAGGCACGCCTAACAGCAACAATAAAAGGGAACGCATATCAGATTCTCCTAAATGGTCGTGGCGGTTGATGGCAGTTGATGGGGGCTGATTAAGGGACTAAGGGACGCCAGATACAGTGTTGACGAGGATCACGCGATCCCGCATCCGTCCACCGAATGTGGCGCAAAGGCTGGCGACAAATGCGCCGCATAACAATGCTACAAACATCCACAACGCGCTATAAGCGGCTGCCTTGCGCGCTTTTTCCACCGCAGCCTTGGCGTTATTTTCGGCGTCTGCAATGCGCTTGCTGTAGGCGGCGTATGTGTCGTTGACGCGCTTTTCGGCATCGGCCTGGCTCATGCCGTTGCGCTTGGCGAGGATCTGCGCAACATAGGTTTTATCTGCGGCGCTCAAGCTGCCGCTCCGCAAGGCGTTCGCGAAAATCCGTGTGACTTCAGCTCGCTGCGCGGGGTCCGGCGCAACGTTGCCTGGGTTGGTCGTCGCGTTCCCAGCAGGGTTGGCGATGGCGGCAGGAGACGCGTCCGCAGGCATCGCAGCGCCCCCCGGATTCGGAGCGGGGCGAAACAATGCGTCAATGAAATAGCCGGAAGCGCCACTCGCATCATTCATGCCATTGGGGCCGCCCATCGAGGCCCGCATACCTGTGGCGCCGGCCATGGCTGCTGTTGTAGCAGCCACTTTGCCGCCGCCGGAGATCACGCCGCCGATGGCGCTCGTCAACAGTATCGCCGTGGCCAGCGAAGCGACGGCCCAGGCCAGAAAGCCGTGGGCAGTGTCGCGAAAATAGACTTCATCACTGTGTACGCTGGCCCATTTGACGCGCAGCCGCCCTGCCATATAACCACCAATGGCGGAGGCGGCAATTTGGGTGAAGGCGATCCACAGAATCGTCGCCACCCCTATCGTTTGCGCAGTTGCACCGCTGCCGGTCCACGGCGAAATCGCGGAAAATCCCAAGCCGAAACCAAGAATGATCAAAATAAAAGATAGCGCGGCAGCAGCAAACGCGCCTGCCAGTATCGCGCCCCAAGATACGCCTGATGAGGATGCATCGTCTCCTTGTAATGCGCCATAGGAATCTTGCGTGCGACTGATCATGATGGCCTCCATTATTTTTAACGTTCCGTTTGCAACGGCGGCCGCCCTGGCGGGCAAGCCGTCGGATGAGAGATGAAAGCAATTTACGTGCGGCGCGGCAAAGCAGCCATAGGTCTATAACGCGAGCGTTTGTAGGATTCTCAGAAATCCGCCAGTGTAGTTGGCGCCAGTAGCGCAACCGCCGTTCTTACTACGCTTGGGGCGATTGTCTGATAGCGCTTGATCCAATGGGCGTTAATAATTTTGTCCAGAGCGTGGTTTGGACGCTTTGGCTTCGATAACCATCGGATAAGGGTCCCATGAATACTTCCTCTAACAAGAATTCCGTCGAAGTGATCCGTAAATTTCTGGAGGAGCTGCCGAGGCAGCACGGTGACGCGGCTGGCAACGAGGGCAGCGAAGGCAGCAACGGGGGTGGCAATTACAGCGCCATCTACCCCATCGACAATGCCGGCCAGTTGCTGTGCGCAATGGTCGATGCCGGACTGGACCAGCTAAGCCTTCCCGGTTCGGGCCAGACCTTGCAGCGTTGGCGTGCCTTGGCCGCCGTAGCCGAGCACGATCTCAGCCTGGCGAAGCTGTATGAGGCGCACACCGATGCATTGGCGATTCTGGCCGAAGCCGGCGCAAACATTGCGCAGCCGCTGAACGTCTGGGGTGTCTGGTGCGTCGAGCCGTCGCAGGCGCGGCTCGACATCCATGCCGCTGCGGAAGGTGCGAACCGCGTGGTCGTCAACGGCCTCAAATGTTGGTGTTCGGGGGCTCACGCCATCACGCACGCGCTGGTCAGCGGCTGGAATTCCGCTGGCCAGCCGTGTCTGGCGGCGGTCGATCTGGATCAGGCCGGCGTCACCGTCACCAATGACGGCTGGCATGCCATCGGCATGGCCGAGGCCGCTAGCGTGGACGTCCATTTTGAAAACGCCCGCGGCATTGCCATCGGCGGCCCCGATTTCTACACCAACCGTCCCGGCTTCTGGCAGGGCGGCGCAGGCATCGCCGCATGCTGGCATGGCGCAGCGGCGCAACTGGCAAGTTATTTGCGCGCCCGTCTGATTAGCAAGAACGACCCGCATGCGTTTGCGCATCTGGGCCGCGCCGATGTCGCCTTGAGCGCCTCGGCCTGGGGCTTGCGCGCGGCGGCACAGCAGATCGATGCAGCGCCTACGGCCGACGCTTATCGCCTCAGCATGCGCGTGCGGCTGTCGACCGAACAGGCCGCGGTCGAGGTCATGCAGGCGCTCGGACGCGCTCTGGGCGCAGCGCCGTTCTGCCGCGACCCGTGGGTCAGCCGCATGATGGCGGACTTGCCGGTGTTCCTGCGCCAGAGTCACGCCGAACGCGATCTGGCGGCGCTGGCGCAATCCACTTTGCGGCAAGAGGAGGGAGGTGAAGAAGAATGGCGACTTTAGAGCAGCTTCCCTTCTGCGCCGATGAGGTTGATCCCTCGGCCGCTACCGATGAGGCGCTCTGGCGCCGTAAGCGAGGACTGCAATCGATTTAATCGGAATAGGTGAAGAAAATGGCCCCCCTGACTATGACAATGCTATTTGAAACAGTCGGCGATCTCGGCGTTATCCCGATGGCGCTAAGAGCGTTCATGATATTCGTTGCCACGCTCATTTTTTTACGCCTTGCCGGACGACGCGCATTTGGACAAAAGACGGCGTTTGACCTTTGCATCACGGTTCTGCTTGGTGCGGTTCTGAGCCGGGCCATCGTCGGCGATTCGGCGATGATGCCGACATTGGCGGCCGGGGCGGTACTGGTGCTGGCCCACCGGCTGCTCGCTATGTTGGCGATACGCTGGCCGGTGCTGGATCGCCTGATCAATGGTGTCGAACGCATGCTGGTTGAGAATGGACGGAAAAATGAGGCGCAGATGCGCGCCGGGCTGGTCAGTGAAAGGGATATTGATGAGGCGCTGCGCAAGAAATTGGGCAATGCGTCGAGGCAGGCGATTTTATGGGCGGTGCTGGAAAGGAATGGGGAAATTACGATCGTGCCGCATTTGCCAAAATAGCGTGCGGCATTGATTACTTCGGCATTTCATTACATCAAGAGGAATAAGACATGGACAAGAAGAAAGCAATAAGGTGGCAGACCGAGCCCGCAGGCAAGGACTACGACGCAGCGGAGACCTTCCTGCAATTGCTCTACAAGCCCAAAAAAGCACATCGTTGGGCCAAGCAGCTCAAGCAAGCGAAAATAACCGCGTACGCGGCGAAAGACATTTTGCGAGCGTCATGCACCCCCATGTCGGAGATCCAGGCATTTGACTGGCGGAAACAGCAAAAGGAAATTGATGAGGGAAAGCCTCTATCGCCCATTTTGATTGTGAAGCAGGATAACGGGGGGCGTCTGATCATTGCGGATGGATTTCATCGCATGTGTGCTCTTTTCGCCAATGATCAGGAAATTGAAGTGCCATGCAAGATCGTTTAGGGCAACGGGTAAAAATAAGCGTTCTGGGAACTTCCTGCGCGAAATCCGCTCAGTAGCTGCAAGATCCGGGAATATCTTCGAATGGCATTCCCTGATATTGGCGTAGATGCGAAAACTTGAACCGACCTGGAGAAAAAAATGAAACTAAGCGGTAATCAATTTACTTATACCGGCGCGCGCCTGATTGCGGCGACGCTTCTGCTGGCTACCTTGGCTTTCGCGCCGGGGGTGGTTTTTGCAGCGGATAAAGATGCACACCAGGATCGCACCGAACTGCGTATCAAGGACATGCATGCCAAGCTCAAAATCACGGCGGCACAGGAAGCACAGTGGGGCAAGGTCGCCCAGGCAATGCGCGACGATGCAAAAACCATGGACACCCTGACGACGGCAAGAATGGCGCATGCCAAGGATATGACCGCTGTCGATGATCTCAAATCCTACGGCGAGATCGTTGATGCCCACGCGGATGGGATCAAGAAACTGACCCCGGCGTTTGCCGACCTGTATGCCAGCATGTCGGATACACAGAAAAAGGCAGCGGATACCTTGTTCCGCCGTGGTGGTGATCATGAGCACGGCCACAAGATGTCGAAGGGCAAATAACGACGCGTACGGTGATGCCTGAGTCAGGCAATTCCCGGCTCGTGGTTCGTCATCGCACCAAGTATCCAGAAAGGAAAGTCACAATGAAATTATCAATACGACAGATTAGATACTTCAGACCAGGCGGTCGCAAGGTTGCAATGGCGCTGGCGCTGGCCTTTGCTACGTTGATCGGCGGTTTTTCCATATCGCCGGCGCTCGCTAGAGATGACGGGCATGACCGGGGGCGGCACAATGGCGATCGTGGCGATCATGGCGATCGCGGCCGGCGGGACTATCATCACTACGAGCAACCCGTCTACGTCCCACCGCCGGTGTACTACGAGCCACGGCAATCGCCCGGCATCAGTTT
>DATMOE010000138.1:0-2692 GCA_035568435.1 Herbaspirillum sp.
TCGCTTCAAAACCGGCCAGAATCGCCATGTGCTGACCGTAATTGCCGTTGAATAAAACCACGCGGGTGACATCGGGCCGCAATTGAAATTGCGCGCCGAGGATGGCTGCCGAGGCATCGCGGCTGCCGTCGTTGACGAAAATGATTTCGTAACGGATGCCCAGCGCATCGAGCGCCGGATAGATCCGCGCAAACAACTGCGCAAGACCGGATTCCTCGTTATAGACGGGGATGACAACGGATAATTCTGGTTTCATCGGTGAGCGGCGGGTAAGGGATGACTAAGAAGATAGCCAAAAATGGCCATCCATACATGGACGGCCATCGCTTATTGAAGCACGGATTTTACCGCGGCGACGGTGCGTTCGACATCTTCCATTTTCATGGCGTAGAACATTGGTAGCGAGACGATGCGGCGTCCGACCTTCTCGGCCACCGGGAACATGCCCTCCTTGAAGCCGCGCTTCTGGTACAGGCTTAACAGATGAATGGCCGGATAGTGATAGCCGATGCCGATATTGTGTTCCAACATTTTTTCCATGAAGACTGCGCGCGGCAAACGTTCCGGCAATACGAGCTGGAATAGGTGCCAATTGGTCTGTTCGAAATCCTGCGGTGGCAACTGGGCGCCGGTTTGCGCTTCGAAATCGGCGCCGAATTGCGCGAAATAATGTTTGGCCAGCGCGCGCCGGTGTGCAGTGACGGCGTCGAGTTGGACAAATTGATGCAGACCGATCACGGCCATTATGTCGGTCATATTGAATTTGCCGCCCAAAACATCGACGTCGAGGCCATCGAGACCGGAGCGCGTGACGCCCTGCAAGCGGTATTTTTCGGCCAGTACTGCTTCTTCGGCGTTGTTGAGCACCAGGCAGCCGCCTTCGCCGGTGGTGATGTTTTTATTGGCCTGAAAGCTGAACGAGACGAGATCGCCGAAGGTGCCGATACGGCGGCCGCCCCAACTGGAGCCGATTGCCTGCGCCGCATCTTCGACGACACGCAGATTGTATTTGGCCGCCAGTGCGTACAGCTTATCCATATCCACCGGCAGTCCGGCCAGAAAGACTGGAATGATCGCCTTGGTGCGCGGCGTGATGGCCTTTTCCACTTGGGCCAGGTCCAGATTGCGCGTCACCGGATCGATATCGGCAAACACCGGCGTGGCGCCGACTTCAATAATGACGTTGGCCGTGGCGACCCATGAAATCGGCGTCGTGATCACTTCGTCGCCGGCGCCGATGCCTGCCACGCGCAGTGCAATCTCCATCGTGCAGGTGCCGGAATTGAAGGTGCGCACCGGGCGTCCGCCGAAATACTCGGACAGCATCTTTTCGAATGCCAATACTTTCGGGCCGCTGGTGATCCAGCCGGAGCGCAGCACTTCGCCGACCGCCGTAATGGTGGCTTCGTCGATGCTGGGACGGGAAAATGGCAGATAAGGGGGAAGAGAAGTTTGCGTGGTCACTTACTGTTTCCTTATTGTTTGAACGAATTTGACTGTAAAAAATCAGCTACGCGTGAGCAACGCTACGCCAACGATAATCACCGCGATGGCCAGTACCCGCTGTGCCGACATGACCTCGCCGAGAAAATACCAGGCGCCGATGGCATTGATGATATAGCCGAGCGAGAGCAACGGATAGGCGATCGTCACGTCTACGCGCGACAGGCCGATGATCCAGACCAGGACCGAAATCACATAGCAGGTGAGGCCGCCCAGGATCGGCAGTTGCGTTGCCAGTTTGACGCCGGTGGAAAACCAGTTCCCGGCCGTCAGATGGATGGCGCCGACTGCGTTGGCGCCGGCCTTGAGCAACAACTGGGCAATCGCGTTGAGGCAGATGCCGGCAAAGAGAAATCCGAAGGTGCCGATGTTCATTTGATTCCAGTTTGATTACTAACGATAATGCGGCGCGGATCGCTGCCGATGACGCGCATCGTCAGTCCCAATGCCTGCAGGCGCGGGTATAAGTCTGGATTCACGATTGCGATCTCTTTTTTGCCGGCGGCGTTATCGGCTTTCCATTTGTCGGCGAATGCTTCAATGGTCGGTATCCATAGCTGCGGTTCTTGTTCCAGGCCGAATTCCATTTCGTCGGTATGCGCGACCAGGGTCATGGTGCGCTGTAAATAAAACGGCAAGGCCTGTTCGTAGCGGCCGACCAGATAGAGCTGGGTCTCAGGCGTCAGCTCGGCGCGGATCGCCGGCAGATGATCGACCCCGGCCGAATAGCGTCCTTGCGGCTCGTGCCCGAGCATCACCAGTTGCCCGGCCAGAAAAGCCGACATCGCCAGCAGCACGATCGCCATATCCTTATTGCGGCGTGTTACGGCGGCAGCAGCAACGGCACCGGCGATGATCAATGCCAGCGCGGCATAAATCCATGGCAGATGCCGCACCAGCAGCGCCGCCAAATAAGCCTCGTGGGTGCTGTTGGGAATGCGATGGACAAACGCCAGTCCGATGGCTGCCGGCAAACCGTAGATGATGGCAGTCAGATAAATCGCGCGGGTGCCGGTGCGTTCAAGATAAGCCGCGATCAGCAGCGCCAGCGCCGGGAAGATCGGCAGGATGTAGGAGGGGAGTTTGGAGTCGGAAATGCTGAAAAAGAGAAAGATGAACAGCGCCCAGATCAATAGCAATTTTTTCGGTTGAAAACCGCGTCCGGCGATGCCTTCCAATGAGCCCGACA